>DASSLL010000062.1:0-5684 GCA_035689485.1 Candidatus Dormiibacterota bacterium
GAGGTCGGCGTTCGAGGTGTTGATGCCCAGGAACCCGGTGTCGTTGTTGAACGGGAACACCTGGTACCACACCGTGTACAGCCACAACCAGGTCTGGCCCGGGTAGCTGCCGGTCTCGTTCATCATTCCCCACTGGCTGCCGGTGAGGTTCCACTGCTGAGCGAGCGATGCGAGGTAACCACCGTCACCGATGAACAACAGGGACGGCGTGTAGTCGGTCTGGTAGAAGCGGCCGTTGACCTGCAGCAGGCCGTCGAGCGTTCCGGCCTGAGCCAGCGTGAGCAGGTTGGTGATCATCACCGGCAGCGGTCCGTAGTCGCCGTCGGGGACCGTGACCGCGCCGTTGCTCACCGTCGCCTGCGCCAGCGCCTTCGAGTACGCGTCGGTCCACTTGCCCTGCTGGTCGGATGAGGCCTGCGTCCACGCGTTCAGCGCGGCCGCGAGGTCGCTGTTGTTCGTCGCCGCGCGCTGCAGCGGCTGGATGACGAACGAGTCGGCTGAGTCGATCGGGATGCGCGTCCCGAACCACTTCTGCGGTGCGATCGGCCCCCAGCTCTGGCCGTCACCGTTCGTGTTGTAAGGGTTGCCGTAGCCGGCGCTGGTGGTCGAGCCCGAAAGCTCTTCTGTCGCGGTGGTCATGAAGTCGACGGGGTCAGACTGCGCCCAGGAAGCGATGGTGATCGGCGGCACGTCGGGCGACGTCAGAGCGGCAGCCGCCACGAGCGCGACGATTCCGACGCCGGCGAGGGCCAGCACGAGCTCCTTCACCAGGTCGTAAGGGACCATCCGGACCCCGCTGTAGTACTCCTCTTGCGTCTGCACCTGCTTCATCTCTTCGCGCTCCCTTCGGCGTCGATGGGTTTGACCACACCGCGCATCCGGACCATCACGATGTGCCACGCGACGAGGAACGTGACCGCGGCCGGAAGCAAGACGACGTGCAGGCCGTACATCTGACCGAAGTTCAAGACGTTGAAGAACGCGCCGATGCCCGCGCCGTTCATCGCGTCCTTGGCGTTGACGGCGATGAACTGCGCGTCGAAGTTCTGCTGCGAGAGGTAGCCGGTGAAGGCGGTCAGAATGCTCACGCCGAAGATCACGACGCCGATCATCCAGGTCACCGCGCGGCCGTGGCGCCAGCCGGCCATGAAGTACTGGCCCCACAGGTGCAGGACCATGAAGATGAAGAACATCTGCACGGACCAGAAGTGGAGGCTGTTGAAGAAGCGGCCGAGGCTGGACGCATGCCACCACTGCGGGCCCATGAACGCCAGCACCACGCCGCTGACGACGACCCAGACCAGGGAGGCGATGGTGATGACGCCGAACACGTAGACCCAGGAGCCGACGTAGTAAGGCTGGCGGTCGGGAAGCAGGTGGTCCATCGGCAGGCGGCGGTCGATCTCCTGGCGGAGCCGCAGCGTCCAGCTGGACGATTCCTGTGACGGTTGCGCCAAACCGTGTCTAGTGGCGTCCATCGTCGCCTCCATGCGGGAACGGCGCCACCAGCGCGATGGCGAAAAGCACCACCATGCCGGCTATGACCAGCAGGTTGGGCAAAGAGATGAGGATGAAGCCCCAATGAAAGTACGTCGTCGGTGTGTCCATTCGTCCTCCTTGGAAAACTGCTGGTCCAGCAGTCTCGGGCGTTCGACCTGGAGGGAAATAGGGTCGAAAGGCCCGAACCGACGGGCCAATGGTCTCACATGCCGCTACGACATTTCAGCGACAGCCGTCAGACCGCATGCGTCGCCAGGACCCTGCGGACCTCTCGGGCGACCTCGATGTCCTCGTGGGCCTTGACGACCAGGGCCGGCACCCGGGCGCCCGGGGCGCTGATGTCGTTGTCCGGGCCGAGGCTGTTGTTCAGGGTCGGTTCGAGCTCGAGGCCGAGGAAGCGGAGCCCGGCGACGGCCGCGGCGCGGACGGGCGCCGCGTTCTCGCCGATCCCGCCTGTGAACACCAGAGCGTCGAGGCCGTTCATGGCGGCGGTCATGGAGGCGATGAGCGCGCGGAGCCGGTGGATGTACACGTCGAACGCAAGCTCGGCCGCGTCGTCGCCGTCGGCGATCCGCTGCAGGACCTCGCGCATGTCCCCGGTTCCGGCCAGCGCCAGCAGCCCGCCGCGGCGATCGAGCGCCTCGTTCAGCTCGAGCTCGGTCATTCCGGCGTGGCGCTGCAGGTAGAGGAGCATCCCCGGGTCGACCGTGCCCGACCGTGTGGCCATGACCAGGCCCTCGAGGGGCGTGAAGCCCATCGTCGTGTCGAGCGAGCGGCCGCCACGCACGGCCGCCAGTGAGGCCCCGGCGCCGAGGTGGCAGGTGACGACGCGCAGGTCGTGCGGTGAGCGCCCGAGCATCTCGGCCGCCCGGCGCGCCGCGTACGCGTGGGAGAACCCGTGGAACCCGTAACGCTTGACGCCGTACCGCAGCCGCCACTCGTCGGGTACGGCGTACGTGGATGCCGCCTCGGGCATGCGGGCGTGGAAGGCCGTGTCCAGGCAGGCGACCGCAGGCACCCGCGGCAGCACCTCGCGGGCGGCGGCTATGCCGGCCAGCGACGCGGGCAGGTGCAGCGGCGCCAGGTCGGTGATGGTGACCAGGTAGCGGATGACCTCGCCGTCGATACGCACCGACGCGCGGTAGCGCGGGCCGCCGTGGACGATGCGGTGGCCGATCGCCTCCACCCCCTCCATGCCGCGGACCGCGCTCGCCATCTGCGACTCGTCGAGCCGGCCCTCGGCAACCTCGAACTCCCGGTCCACGAGCACGTGGTCGTCCTCGTCGACGAGGCTCAGCTTCAGCGAGCTCGAGCCGGCGTTGAGGACTAGGACTCGCAATTGCTCAGTAGGGCCAGACCCAGCCGCTGATCTCCGGCATGTCCTCGCCGTGGTCGCGGGTGTACTGACGCGCGCGCAGTCGCTCGTCGGCCATCAACTGC
Organism: Candidatus Dormiibacterota bacterium; assembly: GCA_035689485.1. Taxonomy (GTDB): domain Bacteria; phylum Chloroflexota; class Dormibacteria; order Dormibacterales; family Dormibacteraceae; genus 40CM-4-65-16. The sequence goes on from DASSLL010000062.1 coordinate 2,941, forward strand.
CGCACGTGCGCCGCCTTCGACCCGAGCGACGGCACGCGGTCGACCACGTCCATCACGAGGTGGAATCGGTCGAGGTCGTTGAGCATGACCATGTCGAAGGGCGTCGTCGTCGTGCCCTCCTCCTTGTAGCCGCGCACGTGGATGTTGTCGTGGTTCGTGCGCCGGTACGTCAGGCGGTGGATGAGCCACGGGTAACCGTGGTACGCGAAGATCACCGGCTTGTCGGCCGTGAAAAGGTCGTCGAACTCGGCGTCGCTCAAGCCGTGCGGGTGCTCGGAGGGCGGCTGCAGGCGCATCAGGTCGACGACGTTGACGACGCGCACCGCGAGCTGCGGCAGGTGGCGGCGGATCAAGTCGGCGGCGGCGAGCGTTTCGAGCGTCGGCACGTCGCCCGCGCACGCGAGCACGACATCGGGCTCGGCGTCCAGGTCGGTGCTCGCCCAGTCCCACATCCCGACCCCGCGCGTGCAGTGGGCGACCGCCTGGTCCATGGACAGGTAGTTCAGCGCGGGCTGCTTGCCCGCGACGATCACGTTGACGTAGTCGTGACTGCGCAGGCAGTGGTCGGTGATGGACAGCAGCGTGTTCGCGTCCGGCGCGAGATAGACGCGGATGACCTCGGCCTTCTTGTTCATCACGTGATCGATGAAACCGGGGTCCTGGTGCGAGAAGCCGTTGTGGTCCTGCCGCCACACGTGCGACGACAGCAGGTAGTTCAGCGACGCGATGGGCCGGCGCCACGGGATGTCGCGGGAGACCTTGAGCCACTTGGCGTGCTGGTTGAACATCGAGTCGACGATGTGGATGAAGGCCTCGTAGCAGTTGAAGATCCCGTGCCGGCCGGTGAGCAGGTAGCCCTCCAGCCAGCCTTCGCACAGGTGCTCGCTGAGAATCTCCATGACACGACCGTCGGGCGCCAGGTGGTCGTCGCCGGGGACGATCTTCGCGTCCCACGTCCGTGGTGTCGCATCGAGAATGGCGCCGAGGCGGTTCGACACCGTCTCGTCCGGGCCCATCACACGGAAGTTGCCCAGGTTCATCTTCATGACGTCGCGCAGATAGCCGCCCAGCACCCTGGTCGCTTCGCTCGACGTCGTGCCCGGCTGCTTCACCTCGACGGCGTAGTCGCGAAAGTCCGGAAGGCGCAGGTCGCGCAAGAGCTCGCCGCCGTTGGCGTGCGGGTTGGCGCTCATGCGCCTGTCGCCTCGCGGGGGCAGGCGGAGGATCTCGTCGACGAGCTTGCCGCCGGCGTCGAACAGCTCCTCCGGCCTGTACGAGCGCATCCAGTCCTCGAGGATCGCCAGGTGCTTCGGCTTCGAAGCGAAATCGGTGATCGGCACCTGGTGGGCGCGGAAGGTGCCCTCGACCTGCTCTCCGTCGACGACTTTCGGCCCGGTCCAGCCTTTCGGCGTGCGCAGGATGATCATCGGCCAGCTCGGCCGCGAACCCTGGTGGTCGGACCGCCAGGCCTTCTGGATGGAGGCGATCTCGTCCGTCGCCCAGTCGAGCGCCGCGGCCATCTGCTGATGCACCTTCGCCGGGTCGTCGCCACTGACGATCACCGGGGTGTGCCCGTATCCCTGCATCAGCTCGATGAGCTCCTTCTCGGGGATGCGTGCCAGAACGGTCGGGTTGGCGATCTTGTAGCCGTTGAGGTGGAGGATCGGCAGCACCGCGCCGTCACGTTCCGGGTCGACGAATTTGTTCGAATGCCAGCTGGCGGCGAGAGGTCCGGTTTCGGCCTCGCCGTCACCGACGATGCAGAACACCAGGAGGCCCGGGTTGTCGAACGCAGCGCCGTACGCATGCGTGAGGGCGTAGCCGAGCTCGCCTCCCTCGTGGATCGACCCGGGCGTCTCCGGGGCGTTGTGGCTGGGGATCCCGCCGGGAAACGAGAACTGGCGGAACAGCTTGCGCAGGCCGGTTTCGTCGAGCGTGACGTCCGGATACCGCTCCGTGTACGTGCCTTCGAGGTACGCGTTCGCCACGCCGGCCGGCCCGCCGTGACCCGGCCCCATGATGTAGATCGCGTCGAGGTCGCGCTTTTTGATCACGCGACCGGCGTGCGCATAGATGAGGTTGAGCCCCGGGGTCGTGCCCCAATGGCCGAGGAGCCGCGGCTTGACGTCCTCGAGCTTCAGCGGACGCTTCAGCAGCGGGTTGTCGAGCAGGTAGATCTGGCCGACGGAGAGATAGTTCGCCGCCCGCCAGTACGCGTGAATCAGACGCAGCTCGTCGGCGCCAAGAGGCTGCGCGCGCGCGACGTCAGGCGGGGAAGCGGTGCGGGTCTGGCTCATGGATGCACCGATCACCAATCATGCGCGGTCGGGCCCGATGGCCGCAGTCGAGGGCCTCGGGCCGAAAGTCACCTTCGCGGGGGGTCCATCGGCCCCTCGCCCTGGGCCGGACGGCACGAACTCCAGCCGTCTCGCGCGGTGTTCACTGATGGCATGAGCCGTCCGGAGCTCAGCTGCAGATAAAGACCCCTCTGCACGGAGGGACAGGAGGCAACCAAAGTGGACTCGGCAATTCGATGGCGGATCATCAGCCTTCAGGCGATCATGGTCGTCGTCCTCGCGGCGGCGTCCGGCTTCGCCTTCATCGAAGGCACGTTCGTGACCAACCAGATCAAGGACGAGCTGACCGCACAGCAGATCTACTTCCCGAACGCGGACCAGATCAAGACCGGAGGCGCGCTCGACCCGGCGGAGTTCCCGCAGGAGATCCGCGACCAGGCCGGCAAC
>DASSLL010000063.1:0-21029 GCA_035689485.1 Candidatus Dormiibacterota bacterium
GGCAGCCAGTGGGGAATGATGAACGAGACCGGCAGCTACCCGGGCCAGACCTGGTTGTGGCTGTACACGGTGTGGTACCAGGTGTTCCCGTTCAACAACGACACCGGGTTCCTGGGCATCAACACCTCGAACGCCGACCTCGGGATCATCATCCTCATGACCCTGCTGACCGGCGCGCTGGCGTTGGTCCCGTTCCTCCCGGTGCTGCGCGACATCCCGCGGTGGGTGCCGATCCACCGCCTGATCTGGAAGAGCTACTACTCGACGAAAGCCCGGGCCTGAGGTTCAGGCCCTCGTGCCGCGCAGCTGGCCGTCGAGCCAGCTGCGCAGCTCCGGCGCCGGACGGGCGCCGATGATCCGGTCCTTCTCCCGGCCGTTCTCGAACAGCACCAGCGTCGGAATGCTGCGCACCCCAAACCTGGCCTGAAGCTCGGGCTGCTCGTCGGTGTTGACCTTGACCACCTTGACCTTGCCGGCCAGCTCGTTCGCGACCTTCTCGACGGCCGGCGCGACCATGCGGCACGGGCCGCACCAGGGCGCCCAGAAGTCGGCGAGGACGGGCAGCGGGCTGGCGGCGACTCCGGCCTCAAAATCCGCGGTGGAGATCTCGACCAGCCATGGCAGCGGCGACGCGCACCGGGCGCAGTGAGGGACTCCCGGCGCGGCGACCCTGACCCGGTTCTTCTGGCCGCAGCTCGGGCAGGCGACGATCGCGCCGTCGGTCATCTCGCTTGTATAGATTCCCGCCCGGCGCGCACGCTAACCGTGTGGGGGAGCGCTACGACGCGGTCGTCGTCGGATCGGGTCCGAACGGTCTCGCCGCCGCCATCACGCTCGCCGAAGCCGGCAAGAGGGTGCTGGTGCTGGAGGCCGACCAGGCGCCGGGCGGAGGCCTGCGGACGGAGGAGCTGCTCGAGCCCGGCTTCCGCCACGACGTGTGCTCGACCATCATGGCGCTGCCGCCTCTGGTGCCGCTGTTCCAGCGCGCAGGTCTGGACCTCGTCACGCCGCCGGCGCCCCTCGCTCACCCTTTCGACGACGGGATGGCCGTCCTGGTGGAGCGCGGCGTGGCCCAGACGGCGGTCGGGCTGGGCCCCGACGCCGGCGCGTACCGGCGGCTCATGGCGCCGCTGGCCAGAGGCATCGGACCGCTCCTGGGCATGCTGCTGGGTCCGATTCGGCCGCCACGTCATCCGGTCCTCCTGGCTCGCTTCGGGCTGCCGGGCCTTTTTTCCGCGCTGTGGCTTGCGGGGGTGTCGTTTCAGACCCGAGGCGCGCAGGCGCTCCTGGCCGGGGCCGCCGCCCACAGCCTCCTCGCGCTGGACGAGCCGGGGACGGGGGCCGTGGGCTTGCTGATGCTTGCCTCCGCCCATGCGACCGGCTGGCCCGTCGCCCGTGGCGGCTCGTCGACCGTGGCGGAGGCCCTGGCCCAGCGGTTCGGCGAGCTGGGCGGGAAGCTCGAGTGCGGTCGCGAGGTGGTCTCTCTGGACGACCTGCCGGAGCATCGCGCCGTCTTGCTCGACCTCGCCCCCAGGGGCGTGCTCCAGGTGGCCCCGCGTCGATTCACGCCGCGGTTCCGAGATGCGCTCGAGACGTTCCGGCACGGCCCGGGCGCGTTCAAGATGGACTGGACGCTGGACGGGCCGATCCCATGGCGGTCCGCACACTGCCTGCGGGCGGCGACGGTGCACCTCGGCGGCACCGCCGAAGAGATCGCCGAGTCGGAACTCCAGGTCGCGCGCGGCAGACACCCGGCGCGGCCGTTTGTGCTGCTCGTCCAGGCCTCGTTGTTCGACCGTGCGCGTGCACCGGCAGGCAAGCACGTCGCCTGGGCGTACTGCCATGTGCCGAACGACTCCGACCAGGACATGACGAGGGAGATCGAGGACCAGGTCGAGCGGTTCGCGCCGGGCTTCCGCGGCCTGGTCCGCAAGCGCAGCGCGTGGACCGCCCGGCGGCTGGAGAGGGAGGAGCCGAACTGCGTCGGCGGGGACGTAATGGACGGCCGCATGGACCTGCGAGGGCTGGTCGCCCGTCCGGTCTTCAGTCTCAACCCGTACGCCACGCCCGACAGGGACATATTCATCTGCTCGGCCGCCACGCCGCCGGGCGGCGGCGTGCACGGCATGTGCGGGGTGAACGCGGCCCGCGCCGCGTTGCACACGCGGCTGCGCTGACATGGAGTGGCTGCAGGCGCCGGACTACTGGCTGACCAGGCTCGTCATCGAGCGCGCGCTGGGCGCGATCTACCTGGTGGCGTTCCTGGTCGCCCTCAACCAGTTCCGGCCGCTGCTCGGCGAACGCGGTCTGCTGCCCGTGCCGGTCTTCCTCCGCCAAGTGCGCTTCATGCAGGCGCCGAGCGTGTTCCACCTCGGCTACTCCGACGCACGGCTCCTCGCTGTGGCCTGGGCGGGGATCGCGCTGAGCGTTTCGGTGGTCGCGGGCGTGCCCGACGTCGCGCCTCCGGTGATCTCCATCCTCATCTGGCTGGCGCTGTGGGCGTTGTACCTCTCGATCGTCAACGTCGGCCAGGTCTTCTACTCGTTCGGCTGGGAGACCCTCTTGCTCGAAGCGGGATTCCTGGCGATCTTTCTCGGCGCCGGTTCGACCGTTCCCGCGTGGCCGCTGGTGCTGCTGTTTCGGTGGCTAGTGTTCCGCGTGGAATTCGGCGCCGGCCTGATCAAGCTGCGCGGCGACCGCTGCTGGCGCGACCTGACGTGCCTCTTCTATCACCACGAGACTCAGCCGATGCCCAATCCGCTGAGCTGGTTCTTTCACCACCTGCCCAAAGGCATGCATCGAGTCGAGGTGCTGGGCAACTTTTTCGCACAGCTGGTGGTGCCGTTCTTTCTGTTCACGCCTCAGCCTGTGGCCTCGATCGCCGGCGCATTCATCGTTCTCACCCAGGCGTGGCTCGTGCTCAGCGGCAACTTCTCCTGGCTCAACTTTCTGACCATGACGCTCGCGCTGTCGGCGTTCGACGACCGCGCGCTCTCACTCGTGCTGCTCATCCACGTCCCGCACCTCGCACCGATGCCGGTGTGGTGGCAGGTCCTGGTGGTAGCGGTGACGGTGCTCGTGCTCGCGTTGAGCTACCGCCCGGTGCGCAACCTCATCTCGCCGCACCAGGTGATGAACACGAGCTTCGACCCGTTTCACCTCGTCAACACCTACGGCGCGTTCGGGTCGGTCACCAAGGTGCGATACGAGATCGTGGTCGAGGGCACGGTCGACGTCGAGGCGGGGGAGGAAGGGTGGCTGGAGTACGAGTTCAAAGGCAAGCCGGGCGACGTGCGTCGCGTGCCGCGGCAGTTCGCCCCATACCATCTGCGCCTCGACTGGCTGATGTGGTTTGCGGCCATGGAATCGCCGCTGCATCACCGGTGGTTCATCGCGCTGCTGGTCAAGCTGCTCGAAGGCGACCGGCGAACGCTGAAGTTGCTGCGGAGTAATCCGTTCCCGGACCGTCCGCCCGCGGCCGTGCGCGCGAATCTCTACCGCTATCGCTTCTCGACCGTGGCGGAGTGGCGCCACGACCGCGTGTGGTGGGTGCGCCAGCGGGTCGGGGACTATCTGCCGGCGCTGATGCTGGACGCCACGGGCAATCCGAGGCGCGTCAGGTCCGGACGGCGCTAGGACTCTTCGCGGTACTCCCGCCTGCCCGTCGACGGGTCTTCGTACACACGCGTCAGCTTGCCCGACGTCGGGTCGCGGAACACCTCGCCCGTGGCCTTGAGAGCGCCTCCACCACCGCCGCGATACCGCTTGTCCCAGATGAAGTACCCGATGACCGCGAAGACGATGACCACGACCAGCCCGACGACGTCGATGAGCACCGCGGTCATGGGCTGCGCTCGATGATCGCCGCCGTGCCGTAGGCCACGACCTCGGTCATCGTCTGACCGAGCTCGGACGAATCGAACCGCATCATCACCACCGCGTTCGCGCCCATGGCGCGCGCGTTCTCGATCATCCGGTCGACCGCGTGGCGTCGCGTGTCCTCGACCAGGCGCGTGTACTCGACTATCTCGCCGCCGCCCAGCGCGCGCAGGCCGGCCATGATGTTGCCGCCCAGTCCCCGACTCCGGACGACCACGCCGAACACCTGCCCCAGCGCCTGCTTGACCTCGTATCCGGCGGGTCTTTCGGTCGTCGTCACGAGGACCGTCTGCTGCGCCACCGCGCTAAGTCTGACGCGCCGTCTCGTGCGGCGGCGCCCAGAAGACCAGCACGCGCAGGTCCTCTTCGATGTCGTGGAATCGATGGTCCACGCCCGCGGCGACGAAGACCAGGCTGCCCTCCCTCACCGGACGGTCTTCGCCGGCGACGCGTATCGTCCCGCGGCCGCTGATGACGTAGTAAACCTCGTCCTCCCGGTGCGGCCGCTGCCGGTCCGTGGAGCCGGCCTTCCAGATCGCGAGACCGACGCTCAGCTTCTCGGAGGCCAGAAAGTCCACGTAGCCATGACCGTCGTCGTCCCTCGGCTGCGGATCGATGTCGGGGACTTCGTGCGCCTTCATGGGAACAGGAGGGCGTCCAGGCCGCGGACCAGACCGACCCGCCCGACGACGGCGCGGACCGCCACGAGGGTCCCCGCGACATAAGGTGCCGCGCTTTCGCCTGGCTCGTGGCGCAGGACCAGGCGTTCGCCGGGCTGGGCGAAGATCACCTCGGTGGAGACGAGGTAGCTCGGGAGCCGCACCGAGTGGACCTGCGTGCCGGCGATCGTTGCGCCTCGCGCCTCTCGCGCGCCGGACACCTGGTCGATGGGCCTCGAAAGCATGGGCGTCCTGACGCCGCCCAGCCGCTCTGCCAGCTGGCGTGACGTGCCGCTCGGGGCGTCGAGCTTGTCCGCGGAGGCGTAATCGACGATCTCCCACGAGGGCAGCAGCCCGGCCGCCTGGACCGCGAAGCGCTGGAGCAGGGCCGCCATGAGCGAGGCGTTGGCGAGCGCGATCACGCCCAGGCGGCGCTCGGTCGCCTGGCGGTCGATGCCGGCGTAGTCCTCGGCGGTCAACCCGCTCGAGCCGTTGACGACGTGGACGCCACGGCCGAGGGCGGCCAGCACGTCTTCTTTCACGGCCTCCGCCGAGGTGAAGTCGACGAGCACGTCCGCCGGTGAGGCGTCCAGCGCTTCGCGGGCGGCGCCAAACACGGGCGCTCCGAGGATCTGCTTCCCGGCCGCCGAGCGCGACACGCCGCTCACGAGCCGGAGGTCGGGTGCCGCGGCGATCGCTTCGGCGACCGGCCGGCCGGCCCAACCCGTGATGCCGGCGACGCAAATCCGTATTCGCTTCAACCCGGATCTCACTCTAACCGCGGCAAGAATCGCCCACCCGGGCCGTCGGGCCACTCGAGCGGGTTCCGACTCCCGGACACCTGTGCGTTTTCCATTTTCCCGAGACCCGACGGAAACCACGAGAGGAGGGACCGCGGATGATCGTTCGGCGGCTGGCGTCGCGACGGCTGGTCAAGAGCGGCTCCACCGAGGAGGAGCCGAGGCGCCGGCGCGCCAAACGGTTCCTGCTCGCCATCCTCGTCGCCGGGCTCCTCTCCGGGGTCGACGCCTGGTTGGGGATCTGGCCTTTTGGCAACGTCCAGGCGCTCATCCAGACCGCCTTCCCCAACACGCATCAAGTGCCGGCCCAGAGCGTCTTCCCGCCGGTGCAGCCGACGCACAAGACGGTCGACGTCTACGAACCCCCGCCGCCACCGGCGACCACGCCTCGCCCGGAGCCGTCAGAGCCGGGCGACGACTGATGGAGCAGCCGGAGGACCTCCAGCGGAGCCGCAACCGCGCGATCTGGACCGTGCGGTGGCTGACCCTCCTGGGAGTCGGAGGCGCGCTCGGTTTCACATGGGGCTTCGCCAACCTGGCGGAGGCGTACTTCTCGGGCAAGCCGCCGCCGCCGCCCGCCCCGCCCAACGTGCCCAGGCTTGCGGTGCCGCTGCAGCATCCGCCTCCGGTGATCACGACGATCGTCCACCACCGCGGCACCGCGCCCGGGACGTCCGGCGCGGCGCCCCAGCCGCCGGGGTCGGCGCCCGGCGCCGCCCCTGTCCCGCCGCCGGCGCCCGTCTGCCACTCGACCCCATCGAAGCCGTGCTGAGCACCGGCTTCTTCGTCGCCATGGGAACGGTGAACACCGTCGCCGTGGACGGCGACGCCTTGCTGCCGGAGGCGATGTCGATCGCCGTGGCCGAGGTGCGCCGCATCGACGAGGCGTGCAGCCGCTTCAAACCTGAGTCAGAGCTCAGCCGGCTGAACCGCGCAGCCGGGACGACGGTGAAGGTGTCGCCTGTGCTCCAGGAAGCGCTGCTCGCCGCCCTCCTGGCGGCCGACATGACCGACGGGCTCGTCGATCCGACCGTCGGCCGTCGTGTCGAGGAGATCGGTTACACCGTCACGTTCGGCCAGATGGCGCTGGACGGTCCCGCGCTCGAGCTGCGCACCCGCAACGTCACTGGGTGGCGGGCGGTGGAGCTCGACCTGGCGGCCCGCACCGTGCGCATTCCGGCAGGCACGCTGCTCGACCTCGGCGCGAGCGGCAAGGCGTGGGCGGCCGACCGCGCGGCGACGGCCGCGGCCCGCGCGCTCGGGGCCGGCGTGCTCGTCGAGTGCGGCGGCGATGTCGCGGTCAGCGGCCGAGCCCCCGCGGGCGGCTGGCCGGTGAGGGTCGCGTCGGAGACCGGTGCGCCTGACGGCCAGGATGTCGTGCTCAGTGACGGGGGCCTCGCCACGTCGGGCACGACCTCGAGGCGCTGGCGCCGCGGCAGCATAGAGGTGCACGACATAATCGACCCGGCCACGGGCCTACCTGCTCATACTCCGTGGGCCATGGTGTCCGTCGCCGCCGCGAGCTGTCTCGAGGCCAACGCCGCATCGACCGCGGCGTTGATCCTGGGCGACGAGGCGCCGGCATGGCTCGACCGGCTCGGACTCCCGGCGCGGCTCGTCCGCGTCGGCGGTGGCGGGGTGGAGTACACCGGCGGCTGGGCGGGCTGGGCGGCTTAGGCGCCGGCATGCGGCTGGCCGCGGATCCGAGCCCCTACTGGTACGTGACCCGCGGGCTGGGGGTCAGCACGCTGATCGTCCTCACCGTCACCGTCGTCCTGGGCATCCTCACCGCGACGCGCTGGAGCGGCGAAAGGACCGCGGGGTTCGTCGCCGTCGACCTGCATCGCAACTTCAGCCTGCTCGCGATGTTTCTCCTGCTCGCGCACATCGTGACCACGGTGCTCGACCCCTTCGCGCACATCAGCGTGCGCGACGTGCTGATACCCATCGGCGCGGCGTATCGCCCCGTGTGGCTGGGGCTGGGCGTGGTCGCGTTCTGGATCCTGGTCGGTGTCGCGGGCACGAGCCTGCTGCGTGAGAGGGTCGGCCTCCGCACGTGGCGCCTCATTCACTGGGCGGCCTATGGGTCCTGGCCGCTCGCGTTGGTCCACGGGCTGGGCACGGGCAGCGATTCGCGCGCGCCGTGGATGGTGGCGGTCGCATTCGCGTGCGTCGCAGCGGTCGTCATGGCGATCGCCGAGCGTCTCCGTGACGGCCGGTTGATCACGGTCCCGATCCGCATCCTGGCGGGTGTGGCCACGGCGGTGTTCCTGTTCGTGGCGGGGAACTGGGCGCTGAGCGGACCGTTCCAGCCAGGCTGGGCGGCCAGGGCAGGCACCCCGCCGCTGAAGGTCGCCGCCGTCACCAGCCCGCTGCACCCGGGCCCGGCCGGATTCAGCGACCCTCTGGTCGGCGTCCTCGTTCGCGATTCGTCGGGCGGAGCGCAGGTCGCGCTGCGCGACAGCGTCGACACCGGCCTTGTCATCACGATCCGCTCGCCGAATCCGGCCACCGAGACGCTGCCGGTGATGACGGTCACCCGCGGCACACGCGTGCTGTGCAGCGTGCCCGCCTCGGTGGCGACGACGCTCTACGCCGTGTGCAACAACGTCCGGTTGACGATCACGCTCTATGCCGACGACACCGTGCTCGCGAAAGGCGGCAACCTGACCGGACGCCTCGACACGTCCGGGCCGCTCAATTGACGCCGGCCATCGGCGTGCGCCTGCTCGCCGGCCCTCGTGGCTGGGAGTCGCTGACCGAGCACCAGAAGCGATTGGGGCGCCGGCCGCAGGGCACCGGTCATCTCATCGACGTCCTGCGCGACAGCGGCCTGCGCGGCCGCGGCGGGGCGTGGTTTCCGACGTGGCGCAAGTGGTCCGCCGTCCGCGAGAGCTCAGACGGCCACGCGGTGGTCGTGGTCAACGGCCACGAGGGGGAGCCTCTCAGCGCCAAAGACCGCGTCCTCCTCCAGATGCGCCCGCACCTCGTGCTCGACGGCGCCGCCCTCGCGGCGGAGGCCCTCGGGGCGTCACAGGTCGTCGTCTACCTATCGCGCAGCTCGAAGGAGACGGACCAGGCGGTGCGCCGCGCGGTCGAAGAGCGCCGGGTTCTGGAGGAGCCGCCGGTCGGTGTCGAGCGGACGGCCCACCGCTACGTCGCCGGCGAGTCGTCGGCGGTCGTCAGCCGCGCCTCCGGCTCCCAGTCGAAACCGAGGTTCACGCTCGTGCGCATGGCCGAGAAGGGTGTCGACGACCGGCCGACCCTGGTGCAGAACGCCGAGACCCTGGCCCACGTGGCGATGATCGCCCGCCATGGTCCGGCATGGTTCCGGCAGCTCGGCACCGAGGCGTCGCCGGGCACGACGCTGATGACGCTGACCGGCAACGTGAAGAGGCCGGGCGTCTACGAGGTCGACCTGCGCGCCACCGTCGGCGCGGTCGTGCGCGAGACTGGCGGCACCGTGTCGCCGCCGGCGGGCGCACTGCTCGGAGGCTACTTCGGCAGCTGGTTCGCGCCTGCCGCGCTGGATGCACTGCCGCTGGACGTGGACGTCCTTCGCTCGCGGCACGGAGCCGCGTTCGGCTGCGGCATCCTCGCCGTCCTCCCGCAGGGCGGATGCGCGATCGTCGAGGCGACGCGCATCCTTGCGTATCTTGCCGCCGAGTCGGCCGGCCAGTGCGGGCCGTGCGTCAACGGCCTGGCGGCCCTCGCGGAGACGATGGGGCGAGTCTCGTCCTCCAGCGCGGAGCTCGGGGACATCGAGAACGTGATGCGCTGGGTCGACATGGTGAAGGGCCGCGGCGCATGTCATCACCCCGACGGAGCGGTGGGCCAGCTGCACAGCGCCTTATGCGTCTTCAAGGAGCATCTGCATGCGCATCTCATCGGGCGCGCGTGCCGCGGTGCGAAAACGGCTGGCTTTCCACAACCGCCCGCGCCCGGCGACGGCTGGAAATGAGCCGTCTTCGCGTCAACCCGACGCTGTGCACCGGGTACGGCTACTGCGCCGAGATCGTGCCCGAGCTGGTCAGCGTCGACGACTGGGGATATCCGATCGTCAGCCGCAGCGACATCGACAGCGATGAGCTGCTCAAGCTCGCGCGCCGCGCCGTGGCGACGTGCCCACGCCTGGCGCTGCTCATCGAGGAATCGACCCGAGACGCCTAACGTTTAAGAGTCGTTTCCGGCAAGTTGAACAGGGGGGTTGAGGCAATGGCGGCGATCAGTCGTGCGGACGTGGTCTGGGAGGGCGACCTGATCCACGGCAAGGGCCGGGTCAAGGTCGCGAGCGGCACGTTCGGTGAGTTTCCGGTCACCTGGGGCACTCGGGCCGAACGCGACAAGGGCGGCACGAGCCCCGAGGAGCTGATCGCGGCCGCGCACGCCGCGTGCTACTCCATGGCGCTGTCCAACGGCCTGGCCAAGGCCGGACATGAGCCCGAGCGTCTCACGACCACGGCGGAGGTCGAGTTCGTACCCGGCAAAGGCATCATCTCCAGCACCATCACGGTGCGCGGCCACATCCACGGCCTGAGCGCCGGCGACTTCGAGAAGTTCGCCGAAGAGGCGAAGGAAGGCTGCCCGGTGTCTCAGGCGTTGAAGGGCAACGTCGAGCTCAAGCTGGAGGCCGAGCTGGACCACGTGCACTGATCGCGCCGCGGATCAGCGCTTCTCTTTGCCCGTGACGTGAGGGAAGTCGATCATGCCCTGCATACGCAGGTCCTTGAGCTGACCTGACAGCCAGCGCCTGGGGTTTTTGATCTCGCGGCCGCCGTCGACGAAGTCGAAACACCTTCCGTTCACGTCGCGCGCGACCAGCACCAGGCACTGCGGCTCGAGCTGGCGCTTCCACGCCTTGACGACGAAGTGCAGCGACACGTGCCTGGGCGGAGCGTGCTCGGGCAGCGTGAGCTCGCCGGCGTAGAGCTCGTCGGACACGTGGACGATGACGCCGCCGGCGGCGAGCGTGCCACCTAGGTTTTCGACCTCGAGGTCGACCGCCTGGCCCGGCGAGACGTTGCCCGTGAACGTGATGTTGGGCACCGGCTTGGAGGCCGTGTCCATCCGCTTCAGTGCCCGGCGCACCGACCAATCGGCGCGCGTCGCGAACAGCGCCGCCCATACGGCTGCCACCGCCGCGACCACGATGAGGATCTGCTCGAGGCTCATGGCTTCTCCTGCTTGACGGCGCCGGACGCCCGATCTGGCGCGAAATGGTACTTGCGCGCGTCGTAGGCGCGAAAACGCGGCAGCAGGATCGCCCCGAGCACGCAGCCGACCACACACAGCACGCCGCCTGAGACGATCGAGATGCGGACGTTGAAGATCGAGGCGACCGCTCCCGCCTCGAAGTTGCCGAGCGCCGGCCCGGAGGTGTAGCTGATCATCTCGATCGACGCCAGGCGGCCGCGCAGCGAGTCGGGGATGGTCTGGTTCCAGATGACCTGGCGAAAGACGCCGCTCGTCGCGTCGGCCGCCCCGGCGAGCGCCAGGAAGACGACGGCGGGCCACAAACTCGTCGCGAAGCCAAAACCGATGATGGCAACGCCCCACAGCGTTGCGGCCACGATCACGCCCATGCCATGGCGGTGCACCTGGCGAGTCCATCCGCTGGTGGCCGAGAAGAGAAAGGAGCCGATCGCCGGCGACGCATAGAGAAGCCCCAGGACCTTCGCCCCGCCAAGACCCTGGGCGACGGCGGGGAAGAGGGCCATCGGCATGCCGAAGAACATCGCGATCATGTCGATGAAGTAGGTCCCGAGAAGCTCCTGCCGGCTCCAGGCGTAGCGCAGGCCCTCGACGATCCGCCGCAGGCTGGGTCGCTCGGCGTCGACCGGCGGCGGGACGGCCCTCATCAGGCCGAGGCACGCGAGACCGACGACGAACGTCGCCACGTCGACCATGTACGTCAACGACAGCCCGACCGCGGCCACGAGCACGCCGCCGAGGGCCGGTCCGAGGATCTGGCCCACCGTGCCGCGCAGGCTGCCGAGCGCGGCCGCGGCCGGAAGCTCGTGCCGCTCGACCAACCGTGGCAGCATGGCGTCGAGCGACGGCCGCTGCAGGGCGTCGAGACCGCCCCACAGCGTCGCCACCACGAACAGGAGCCAGACCTGAGGGTGGCCAAGCGCGGCGTTGCCCGCCAGCACGATGCTGCAGGCCATGAGCGCGACCTCGGTCAGCAGGACCATGACCCGCCTGTCCTGTGCGTCCGCCAGCGCCCCGCCGACGAACGCCACCGAGAGGATCGCGCCGAACTCGAGCACTCCCAGGACCCCGATCACGAGCACGCTGTGGGTGAGCGCGTAGAGCTGATACGGGACGGCGACGCTGCTGATCATGCTGCCGAAGAAGGAGACGAACCGACTGACGAACAGCAGCCGGAAGTCGCGGTGCCGGCGCAGCGGGGTGATGTCGACGGTGGCCAGATGCCACCACCGCCGGCGCCGCCCTGTTACCGAATCGTCGTCCTGGGGAAGCATGATGTGTCCGGACTATCTTGGAGGGAGAGATGGAGAAAGCCACGTTCGCCGGTGGATGCTTCTGGGGGGTCGAGCACCTTTTCAACGAGATCCCAGGCGTGATCGAGGCGGTGTCGGGCTACGCGGGCGGGCACGTCGACCATCCGAGCTACGAGCAGGTGTGCACGGGTCGCACCGGCCACGCCGAGGCGGTCGAGGTCACATATGACCCGAGCAAGGTGACGTACGCGCAGCTGCTTAACGCCTTCTGGAACATGCACGACCCGACGACGTTGAACCGCCAGGGGCCCGACATGGGCCATCAGTACCGGTCGGTCATCTTCTTTCACAACCCGGAGCAGGAAGCTGCCGCTCGCAAGTCGAAGGAGGAGGCGCAGAAGTTCTTCCAGCGGCCGATCGTGACGGAGATCGTGCCCGCCACCGATTTCTGGCGCGCGGAGGAGTATCACCAGCGCTACTTCGACAAGCACCAGGGGCACTATTCCTGCCACTTCATCCGCGGCTGGGTGCCGGAGCCCACCGAGGAAGCGAAAAAGCCGGCCTGACCCGCCGATAGTCGCGGCTATCGACCATTGAGCGCGGACAAGAAGGGAGTTAGTCGCGACTATCGCCCGATGGGACCGCCTGTATATCCTTACCGCCCGTGCGTTGCGACCACTGCGCCAACGACGTCCCAGACGGCGTGTTCTGCACCCGGTGCGGAGCGCACCAGGGAGCGACCGGAGAGGTCGCGAACGCGAAGCTGCGGCCGCATCGCTACGCCGCCCATCCCAACGAGCACGTCATCCAGCCCGCGGTGTTCACGACGCTCTTTCCCCACCTCGGCCACCAGAAGGTCCATGAGTTCCGGTGGGCGTTCGTCGTCGGCCTGGCGGGCATCCTCGTCCTGTACATCGCCGGGCTGATCACCGCCGCGATCCTCGTCGCGACGTTCCTGGTGCCGGTGCTCTACCTGATCTACCTGTACGAGGCGCAGGTCTATCGCGACGAGCCCGCGCGCGTCCTCGGCTTCATCATCGGCGGGGGCGCGGCCGCCGGCCTGATCCTGACGCTCATCGAGCGCGCCTTGTACAACCCGTACACCAACGTCGGCAACCCCCTGCGCAGCACCGGGATCAGCTTCGGCGCGCTCCTCTTCATCGGCGTGCTCGTCCCCATGGTGCAGGAGGCGGTCAAGCCGCTGCCGGCTCTGTTTCTGCCCAATCGCGTCGACTTTCCCGAGACCGTCGACGGCCTCGTGTTCGGCATCGCGGCCGGTCTCGGCTTCAGCGCCGCCGAATCCCTGGTCGCCTTCTCGAGCGCTCTGGCCGGTCTGCCTCCGCACGTGGCGCCGGGCAACTGGATATTCGACCTGACGACGCTCGCGGTCTTCCAACCGTTGATGCAGGGCAGCGCCACCGGGATCATCGTCGCCGCCGTCTGGCGATACCGGCGCGGGCGGCTCGCGCAGCGCGAGATCGTCGGCGTCGCCGTCGCCGTCGCGGCCCACATCGCCTTCGTGTTCGGCACACAGGTCTTGAAGGACGCGCTCGTCGCCCAGCTGTTCATCCTGTTCTGGCAGGCCCTGCTGGTCGGCGCGCTGCTCATCTACGTTCGGTACCTCCTGCACCACGCGCTCCTCGAAGAGGCTGCGCACATGGGGTTCGCGGAGACGGTGTGTCCGAACTGCCACCTGCACATCGTCGCTTCGGGCTTCTGTCCCAACTGTGGGATGGCGTTGACGGCCGCGCCGCTGGCCGTGAAACGGGCGCGCAAACCGCGCGCCGAGGTCAAGACGTAGCGTGGCGCTGCAGTGCGCGCGATGCGGCGCGCAGAATCCCGACGGCAACCTGTACTGCCAGGCCTGCGGCACGCCGCTGACGGCGCCGGCCGCGGCCGCGCCGCCGGCCGCGGGCATCACCGGGCCGCCGGCAGGCATGGCGCCGCCGAGCTACGGGCCATCCGGATATCAAACCCCGTACCACTACCCACAAGGCGCGGTCGCGCCGGCGCACCGCACGCCTTGGATGCTCATCATCGCCGGCGTCGTCGCCCTCGTCGTCCTCATGGCCGGTTTCGGGACCGCGTTCGCCGTGCTCGCGAGCCACGGCGGCGCCAGCGCCTCGGGCACCACCGTGGGCGACGTGCCCAGCCCGACGCCGGCCGTCACGCCCAGCCCCGTCGCGTCGCCGACCAACCCGCCGGGAGCCGGTGGTACGGAATCGAACGGCGGGCTCAGCGTTGTCGTGCCCGCCGGCTGGTCGGTCGCGGCCAAGGACAACGAATCGATCGTGCTCGCCGACGAAGGCGGTCAGGGCTCGGTGTCGCTCGGCAGCGGGTCGTCGGTGCCCGCGCAGACGGCGCAGGAGAACAAAGCCACGATCGACAGCTATTTCAAGAGCAAGTACCCGGACGTGCACGACTGCCCGAACACGTCGGCGAAGAACACGAGCTTCAACGGCGCGGCCGGAATCTCATGGACGCTGTGCTTCACGCTGACCAGTGGCTCGAGCGCGATCCCGGCCGCCGCGTCGCTCTTCGCCGGCGCGAACGCGAATGGCAGCGTCTACTACGCCGTCATGGTGCTCACCCGCCAGGACAACCTCGCGAACTATCTCAACGTCGCCAGGCCGGTGCTCCAGGGAGTGGTCTGGAAGCTCTCCTAGCGAGAGAGGTGTAGGGGGCGCTAGGGACGCCCCCTACGCTTTGGGGGAATCGGCCCGAGGTGGCATCGGGCGTCTGGCAAGAAGGATCCGGCCGAGCGCTCAGAGGAGACTGAGACCGACCTTGGAGATTGCTCAGAGATCCGTCGCGGCCGTCGCGGTCATTGCGCTGCTCGCCGGCTGCGCCACGAGGGCATCGCCGGCGCCCGTGGTCGCCGTTCCAGGCGAGGTGTGGACCATGTACCGCGGCGACCTGGCTCGCGACGGCCACCCGTTCACGGCCACGCTCGACACCTCGGGCGCCGCGCACCTCGTGGTCGCCTGGCACGCGCGGTTTGGCGGTGCGGTCGACGGCACCCCCGCCGTGGCGCGCGGGCTGGTGATCGCCGGCAGCGCATCCGGCGAGCTGCGCGCGCTCAACGCCTCCGACGGAGAAACCGTCTGGTCGGTGGCCGGCCTCGGCGCGATCGCGGCCTCGCCCACCGTCAGCGGCGACCTCGTCTACGCCGCAAGCCTGACCGGCTTTCTCGACGCGGTGAACGTGCTGAGCGGCCGCCCGGTGTGGAGCTGGAAAGCTCCGCCCGGCGCGGCCATATGGGCATCGCCGGTCCTGTATGGCGACGAGGTCATCGTCGGTGTGGCATCGCCGTACGGCGACCAACCGCTGGTGCCCGGCAGGCTGTTCGGCCTCGACGCCGTCACCGGGCATCAGCGCTGGATGCTGTGCATCGAGCTGAACTGCGCGCCCGGAGGAGGGATCTGGTCCACGGCTTCCATCGACGAGCAGGGCAGCGCGTTCGTCGGCGTCGGCAACCCGATCGACGGCGTGCTCGCGTTCGACCCGCTGAACGGCGAGAGGAAGTGGCTCAGCAGCCTCTACGACGACCAGGGCCGCGACCTCGACGTGGGCGCTTCACCTGTGATCTTCGATCTCGACCACGAAGAGGTGGTGGCCCAGGCCTCGGTGCAGGGCCTTTTCGCGGTCCTCGACGCGATCGACGGCAGCCTCGTCTGGCAGCGGTCGCTGGTCGGCGGGTCGGCCGTCCACGGCCTCCTTGCGACGCCTGCGTACGACGGCAAGGACCTTTACGCGGTGTCGGCGAGCGCGCCCGACGGCGTCTATGCGCTGAACCCGTCCGACGGCAGCACCGTTTGGCGGTACGAGACGGCCGCGCCCGTCTACTCGGCGCCGGCGGTGGGGGACGGTGTGCTGGTGTTCGGCACGGGCGCCGTGCTCGAAAACGTGAAGGCGGGTTCGATCGTCGTGCTCTCAACCGACGACGGCAAGGTGCTGTTCACGTACGACACGCACTCGGCCGTGCGCAGCGGCCCGGCCGTCGCGGGCCGGCTTGTCGTCGCGGGCGACGCAGCGGGCGACCTCTTCGCCCTGCGGCCGAAGTCGTGACTGGCGGATTTCAGCAATCCGTGCTTAGATTTCGAACGATTCGGTTGGGGGTTTGCAAGGAGGTGCCCTGGATGAGGGTTCGTGTGCTCGCCCTGCTGTCAGGCCTTGCGTTGTGGGTCATCGCCGCAGTGCCGGCGTCGGCCACGAGCGAAGGCCATTCGTACCTCGCGCTTGGTGACTCGGTGTCGTTCGGGACCAACCCACTGCTTGACATACACAATGCGAGCAACTTCACCGGGTTTCCGGAGATCGTCGCGCAGCGACTGAACATCGAGGACGTGAACGCCGCGTGCCCGGGAGAGGCGACCGGCGGTTTCATCTCGTTGACCGGCACCGACAACGTTTGCCGGCCTTACCGATTCGGCGGGTTCTTCCCGAACTGCTGCCCGCTTCATGTGTCGTACGCGGGGACGCAGCTGGCCTTCGCGACCTCGTACCTCACGACGCACCCGCGGACCAGGCTCGTCACGCTGATGCTTGGGGCGAATGACATCTTTCACCTGCAGAACGTGTGCGGAGCGACCCACCCCAACGATCCGATCGGCGCCGCGCAATGCGTCAACGCCGGCATCCCGGCTGTCTTCGCCGCGATGAGTTCCAACCTGAACACTATCTTTGGCGCCCTTAGAGCGACCGGCTACACGGGCTTGATCGTTGCGGTCACCTACTACTCGCTGGACTACACCAACGCGGCTGCCGAAGCGGGAGCGATAGGGCTGAATGCACCCATGATCGCCGCCGCACAGGCGCACGGCGCCGTCATCGCAGACGGACTGGCGGCGTTCCGCGCGGTGGCTGCCGGAGAAACTTCGTGCGCGGCGGGCCTGCTCATCCCACTCCCTGCCTCAATGGGCGGGGGATGCGACGTTCACCCGACGCCCAAGGGACGTGACCTGCTCGCCGGCGCCGTGATCGACGCCATCTCCGGCACGTGCCCGGCGCACGACCCGATCGGCTGCCTGAACCGGAACCAGGACTAGGTCGGACGGGAGGCCAGCGGCAGCTCCACCTCGAAGGTGGCGCCTCCGCCGCTGGTCTCCTTCACGTCGACCTTCCCACCGTGCGCCGCGACCACCGCGGTGACGATCGACAGCCCCAGCCCCGCGCCGCCGCTGTCACGGCTGCGGCTCGGGTCGGCGCGGTAGAAGGGCTCGAAGATCCGCTCTCGGTCCGCGGCGCCAAGGCCGGGGCCGTGATCGGCGACGGAAAGACGCGCGGTGCCGTTGTCGGTGGTCACCGCCACCTCGATGGGGGACTTCGAAGGCGTGTGCACCAGCGCGTTGCGCACCAAATTGCCGAGCACCTGGCGCAGGCGCGTGTCGTCGCCGTTGATCACCGCCGGTGAGTCCGCGCGCAGGGTGATGTCGCGCTGCGGCGCGACCGCGCGCGCGTCGTCGACGGCGTCGCGCGCGATGAGCTGCAGGTTGACCGGCTTCATGTCCAGTGGACGCCCCTGGTCGAGGCGCGCGATGAGCAGCATGTCGTCGACCAGCGTCGACATGCGGACGGACTCCTCCTCGATCCGCCGGCGCGCGAGCTCAGAGTCTGTGGGCGACTCGTTCGCGCCGCGCCGCAGCATCTCCGAGTAGCCGCGGATCGACGTGAGCGGCGTGCGCAGCTCGTGTGACGCGTCGGCGATGAACCGGCGCAGCCGCTGCTCCGAGGCTCTGCTCTGATCGAAGGCAGCCTCGATCTGGCTGAGCATCGAGTTGAGTGCCAGGCCGAGCCGGCCTATCTCCGTCTTCGACGTGGCCGGTTCGACACGGCGGCTCAGGTCGCCGGCCGCGATCTCGCCCGCAGCCGCGCCCATCCTGCGCAGCGGGCGCAAACCGATGGCGATGATGAGCCACGCGAGCAACGCCGTTGCGCCGATGACGGCGACGCTGATGAAGAGCTCGAGCTGCAGAAGCTGCGCGAGGGTCGTCGGCACGTCATCGATGGGGATGGCCAGCACCACCGTCTGGCTGTTGAAGGAGTTCTCGGCCCACGCCGTCAGGCGGTACTGATGCACGCCGCCGGTCCCCGCCACCGTGACCGGCGCAATCGGGTCGTCGGAGCCCGCCACGTGGAGGTTCTGGGGAAGGACGGGCGCGGCGCTCGAGGGCGAGCCGAACACCGTGACCACGCACGCCAGCTGCACCGAGCCATCCGGCGCGAGGAGCTCCACGACGCTGTTGACCGGAAAGCCGACGGTGCTGCCTGGACCGGTGCGGCAGTCGTGACTGATGACGCTCGCGGCGGCTTCGACGGAGGTCCGCGATACGAGCTCGTTGTCGATGCGGCCCAGGAGCGAGGTCTGGAAGAGCAGGTAGGTGGCGGCGTCCGAGATCAGCAGCCCGGCGATGACGAGCGACATCACGCCGATGAGAAGCCGCCCTCGAAGGGACAGGGTCATTTTCGAGGCGTTCGGAGAACGTACCCCACGCCGCGCACGGTCTGGATGAGCGCCGGCTCGTACTTGTCGACCTTGCGCCGAAGATAGCTGATGTAGGTCTCGAGCACGCTCGCATCACCGCCGAAGTCGTAGTGCCAGACGTGGTCGAGGATCTGGCTGCGCGTCAGCACACGGCCGGAGTTGATCAGCAGATACCGCAGCAGGCGATACTCGGTGTTCGTCAGCTCGACGACGTGACCGTGGCGGCGCACCTCGTGCGCCTCGTCGTCGAGCTCCAGGTCGGCGAGCGCCAGCCTGCCCGTCTCGGTCGAGTTGCCGTGGCGGCGCAGCACGACGCGCACGCGCGCCATCAGCTCCTCGATGCTGAAGGGCTTGGTCACGTAGTCGTCGCCGCCGATGGTCAGCCCATGCACCTTGTCCTCGGTCGCGTCCTTGGCGGTGAGAAAGATGATCGGCACCTTGTTGCCGGCTGAGTTGAGGCGCTTCAGCACCTCGGTGCCGTCGATGTCGGGCAGCATGATGTCGAGGATGACGAGCGACGGGGCGAACTGGGACACGGCGTTCAGGGCGCTCCGGCCGGTGGCGGCGGTCTTGACGGTGAAGCCCTCGTAACGCAGCGCCATGGCGACCAGCTCGGTGATGTTCGGCTCGTCGTCGACGACCAGGACGCGCGCGGCGCCGTGGTTGTTCACGGCGCCAATGCTGATCGAGATTCCTGGGAGATTGCTGAGAAAAGTTTGAGGATCAGCTTCGATTTCGCTTCGCGGGCCACCCCGCGACGCGACGCACCACGCCCTCGTTGTCGACCAGTCGTGCGGACAGCGACTGACTTTCCAACCATGCGATCGCCGCTCGGCCCATGACGAGGGCCGCGGTCGAGGCGATGTTGGCGTCGACGCACGTCGCCGCGACGACGGTCACCGTGCGCCAGCAGCTGTTCACCGGCCGGCTGGTCGCCGGGTCGATGATGTGGTGGAGGACGGCGCCGCCGCGGATCCAGCGCCGCACCGTCGTGCCCGACGTCGCGACGCCGCCGCTCGTGATCGCCACCGTCTCCTCGCCTTCCGCGATCGGCGCCGTGCTGTCCTCGCTCGCCTGGATGAGCCAGCCGCCGGCCGGCGCCTCGCCGGCCACGGCGATGTCGCCGCCCAGGCTCACGAGAACGCCTCCGCCGGAGATGGCGCGGGCCGCCGCTTCGGCGGCGAGGTCGGCGGCGAAGGCCTTGCCCGTGGCCCCGAGGTCGAGCTCGACTCCGCGCGGGACGACGACCGTCCGCGCGCTCTCGCTGAACCGGACCGCGCGCCAGCCCGGGATGCGCTCGGCGACGATGCGCAGCTCCGCGCCGTCGGGTGGGATGGATGCGAAATCGGCGTCGTAGCCGGAAAGACGCACCGCGGAGCCGACCGTCGGATCGACGGCGCCGTCGCTGAGCTCCGCGCCGCGCATCGCCGCCGCGATGGCCCGGGCGAGCAGCGGGCTGACCTTGACCACCAGGTCTGGCTTGCCGTTGAGGAGGCTCAGCTCGCTGTCGGGGCGGAACCGGCTGGCGGCGGCGTCGATCGCCGCGACGACCTCGTCGACCGCGGCCTTGGCGGCGCGCAGCGATTCCGGCCGCGTGACGATCACGCGCAGCGAGCTGCCGAGGGCGCGGTCGTCGGCGATGCCGAGGACGCTCGCCATCACTTCACCGCTTGCGCCCGGCGCAGCGCGATGGCGAGCACAGGGCAATCCTCGACCGCGCGCTCGGCCAGGGGCATGAGGTGCTCGGGGACCGGGCCCGGCTTCAAGATCGGGTAACCCCAGTCGTCGAGACGGACCACCTCGGGCAGCAGCTCCGCGCACAGCCCGCTGCCGTCGCACTTGATGCGGTCGACGGCGAGCGTGAAGCGGCGTGTCATGCGGAGCGGCTCATGTCGTGCGGGCGGTGGTGCGCGAACTCCTCGGCGAACACGTCGAGTGCTGAGGACAGGAACGTCGCCGCGCCGTCCGGGTGACGGCATGCGCCGCGTCCGCGGACTTCGCCGGCCCATCGCCCGAGGCGCTGCAGGTCGGCGCTGTTCGAACCTGTCGCGGCGATCCTGGTGCACGCGTCGGCGAGCGCGCGGAGACCGAAGAAGCAGGGCCCGCACTGCGCCGAGCTCTCGGCGGCGAGGTAGCGCATGATCGCCGCCACCTCGCAAACTGGGCACCGGCTGTCGGACAGCACGCCGATGACGCCACACCCCAGCCGCGTCCTGCTGTCGAGCGGCATGCGCCACGCGGTCTGCGCGTCCGCCCAGGAGCCGAAATAACCGCCGATGAGCACGGCGCGCGGCGTCTCGCGCACGCCGCCCGCCCATTCGATGGCGTCGCCGATCGTCGTGCCGAGGGCGACCTCGACCACGCCCTGCCGGACGACGCCTCCGGTCAGGGTGATGAGGGTGCTGTTCGCGAACTCACCCCTCGCCACCTGCGCGACGTGGGCCAGCGTCTCGACGTTCTGGACCAGCGTCGGCGCGCCGTCCACGCCGCGCTCGAAGGGATAGGGCGGGATGGTGGTCGGGGTGGCGACGCCTTCGTTGACCAGGTGCACGGCGGCGGTTTCGGCGCCGGCGACGTAGCGGGCGGGGGCGGCCGCGAACGTGACGAGAGCACGTTCTCGTTCCGTGCGCCGGGTCAGCGCCTGGAGCAGAGCGCCGCGCGCCTGCGTGTGGCGCTCGCCGACGTAGAGGACGATGCGGCGGGCGCGCAGCGTGCGCGCGGCAAGGAAGGCGCCGTCGAGGAC
>DASSLL010000064.1:0-12242 GCA_035689485.1 Candidatus Dormiibacterota bacterium
AGGTCCAAGAAGGCGTGAACCTGTATTGCAAGATGCGATGGTGATCAAGCAGCGGCGCGCCGCCGCGTCCGCGCACGACACGCCGGCCCAGACGCCGTCGAGATCCAAGGTCAACATCCTCGTCGCCGACGACGACGCCACCAAGCGCTTCGCTCTGCGCACCATCCTCGCGCCGCTCGACGAGAACGTGATCGAGGCCTCGTCCGGAGCCGACGCCCTCCGCCAGCTTCTTCGCAACGAGTTCGCGGTCGTGCTGCTCGACGTCCGCATGCCGATCATGGATGGGTTCGAGACCGCGCAGCTGATCCGTCAGCGGCCGCGGTCGGAGCTGACACCGCTGATCTTCGTGACCGCGCTCGACCAGGCGGAGACCGACATGGGTCGCGGCTACAACCTGGGCGCGGTCGACTTCGTCTTCGCTCCGGTGGTGGCGGCGATCCTGCGCGCCAAGGTCTCCGTGTTCATCGAGCTCTACCGCGCGCAGCAGGAGCTGAAGCGGTACCGGACGCAGCTGGAGACGCTGGTGGAGGAGCGCACCATCGCGCTGACGGCGATCAACCGCGAGCTGGAGGCGTTCAGCTATTCCGTCTCCCACGACCTCCGCGGCCCGCTGGTCTCGTTCGACGAAACCAGCGAGAAGCTGCTCGCCAGGTACGGCAAGAAGCTCGACTCCGGCGCCACGGAATCCATCCAGAAGATGCGCGAGGCGAGCCGGCGGATGACGTCGGTATTCGACGGGCTCCAGATGCTGTTCCGGCTGACGAGCGGCGAGATCCGGCGCGAAGAGGTGGACGTGAGCGCCATGGCGGGGCAGATCGCGAACGAGCTGGAGGCGGAAAACCCCGGGCGAAGGCTGAAGGTCGAGATCGCGCCCGGGATCGCAGCGTCCGGCGATCAGCGCCTGGTGCGCATCCTGCTCGGCAACCTGATGAGCAACGCCTGGAAGTTCACCTCGACCAAGCCCGCCGCTCGCATCACGGTCGGGCGCGAGATGGTGGACGGCGAGTCGCGCGTGTTCGTCCGCGACAACGGCGTCGGCTTCGACATGATCGACGCCCACCGCCTCTTCGGGGCGTTCCAGAAGCTGCACAGCCAGAGCGAGTTTCCGGGGGCGGGGATCGGGCTGGCGACCGCGCGGCGCATCGTCAACCGGCACGGGGGGCGGATCTGGGCCGAAGGCGCCGTCGGCGAGGGCGCGACCTTCTATTTCGTTCTATGACCGATCTTTCGGATATGCGCGCATAACCAGGTTTCTCAGGCGGCCACGCCTCGGATAGGCGCGCATATCCAGTCGTTTGACGCCGGTTTAGGCGTTATCCAGATGAGATGCCCACCCGCTGGGTCCATCCCTTCACTGCCGTCTGGCTGCTGTGCCTCGTCGTCGGCTTCGCGCTCCTAGGCAACTTCGGCTACGGCATGTGGCAGGGCGTGGCCGAGCAGCAGCACCTGAACCAGGTCTGGCACTACCAGCTCGGCCCGCCGAGGACGCCGCCGAAAGCGATCGACGCCTCCATGAAGCAGCCCGTCGACGGCATCGATTTCGCCATCCGCATTCCCAGGCTCGACTACTACGCCGCCATCCGGGAAGGCGTCGACGGCGGCGTCCTGTACTCGGGTCCGGGACACTATCCCCACACGCGCTGGCCCGGCGACCCCGGCACGGTCGGCGTGGCCGCGCACAACGTGTACTGGATCAACTTCCCGCAGCTGCAGAAAGGGGACGAGATCGACCTCGAGACGCGGTACGGGCTCTACCGCTACCGGATGACCGACTCCGAGATCGTCAATCCCGACGACCGGACAGCGCTCGTCACCGACACCAACGGCTACCACCTCACGCTGACCACGTGCTGGCCGCTGTGGGCCGGCGCGTTCGCCACCCAGCGCTACGTCATCCACACCGACCAGGTGTGGCCGGTGCCGCTCCGCCCGGGCTACACGTAGATCACGGGGGAGGCCTGCCTCCCCCGGGCTATTAGCGCGCTTCGAGATGCAGGTCGATCACAGGCGCGCTTGGCTGCCGGCCGATGACGAACAGCACCGTGCCTTCGGCCACCCAGATCGTCAGTGTCTGGGTGCCGTTGACGAAGTCGTCGTTGCTCCCCAGCCTGCCGTGCACATAACCGGGCAGCGCGTCCGGCGCTTTGTCCTTGGCGCCGACCGTGCCCGCGAGCGTGATGTTGACGTCGGATGTGAACGGCACGCGGACCGACGCCCCGATCCCGATCGCGAGGTTGAACAGGCTGAGGATCAGTCCGACGGTGAGGACGACGACCACGCTCGCGCACCCGCCGCCGCAGCCCCGGCAGCCCCGGTTCCGGTAGCGGACGCGCTCACGTGACTCGTCCAGTGGATCAGCCTCCCGCGATGGCGCCGATGATAAGGAATGGCTCTCTGCCTGTGGAGACCTCCTCCGGAAGGGCGGCGTCCGGCGACTCGTCCGAGAGGTCTTCCTCACACGCGAAGAACCGGATCATCGGCCGCCGCTTCTTGGTCTTCGCGTCACGCACCGTCCCGAGCAGCGCCGGGTAACGCGCTTCGAGCGCGTCGAGGACCGCGCGCTGCGTCGCCGGTCCCTCGACCCGGAGCTCCACCGTGCGACCCGTCCCGGCGAGCGTCTGCAGGTTGGCCGGCAGCACGACCTTGATCACGGCAGCGTCTGCGTCTCCACGGAAAGCACCGCGGGCAGGTCGCGCACGATTGCGCTCCACGTGTCGCCGCCGTCCGGTGACGCGTACACCTGGCCGCCGCTCGTCCCGAAGTAGATGCCGCTCGGATCGAGCGTGTCGACGGCCATGGCGTCGCGCAGGACGTTGACGTAGCAGTCCTTCTGCGGCAGGCCCTTGCTCAGCGCCTCCCAATCGTCTCCGCCCGTGCGGCTGCGGAATACGCGCAGCTTCCCTTCGGGCACGAAGTGCAGCGAGTCGCTGGTGATCGGCACGACGTAGACGGTGTCGGGATCGTTGGCGTTCACGTCGATGACGAAGCCGAAGTCGGTCGGCAGGTTGCCGCTGATCTCGTGCCAGTTCTCGCCGCCGTCATCTGTCCGCAGCACGTCCCAGTGCTTCTGCATGAACAGCACGTTGGGTCGCGTCGGGTGCATGGCGATGCGGTGGACGCAGTGCCCGACCTCGGCGTCGGGGTCGGGAATGTAGTTGGAGTGAAGGCCTTTGTTGATGGGCCGCCACGACTTTCCGGCGTCGTCCGACCGGAACGCGCCCGCAGACGAGATGGCGACGTAGAGCCGGTCGTTGTCCTTGGGGTCGATCACGATGGTGTGGAGGCACATGCCGCCGGCGCCGGGCGCCCAGTCCGGGGCCGTCCTGTGCTCGCGAAGGCCGGGCAGCTCGGCCCAGCTCTTGCCACCATCCTTGGACTCGAACAGCGCCGCGTCCTCGACTCCGGCGTAGACGTGATCGGGGTCGTCGAGCGACGGCTCCAGGTGCCACACGCGCTTGAACTCCCAAGGGTGCGGCGAGCCGTCGTACCAGCGGTGAGTCCCAGGTTCGCCGTCATAGACGAACTGGTTGTTCACCGTCTCCCACGTCTTGCCGCCGTCGTTCGACTGATGCATCACCTGGCCGAACCAGCTGCTCGACTGTGAGGCGTACAGGCGGTCCGGGTCGGCCGGCGAGCCCTTGACGTGGTAGATCTCCCAGCCCGCGAAGTGGGGGCCTTCCACCTTCCAGCTCTTGCGGCTCGCGTCCGAGCTGAGGACGAAAGCGCCCTTGCGCGTGCCGACGAGTACGCGGACTTTGCTCATCGCTCATCTCCCTGATCAGGTGGCGGGGTCATCTCAGACGTAAAGACTGCCCCCACCAGTAAAACTCATCGCCGAAAGCAAACAGACCGACGGTCAGGCCTTGAGCTTCAAGTCTGCGCGGAGGCGCTCACCCATCGCCAGCAGCACCTTGACGAGCAGCGTGTCGCTGCCCTTGATCGCATCCCGGAACTGGGCGTGGGACATGACGAACAGGCGCGACGGCCTGGTCGTCGTCACGGTCGCGGTGCCCAGGCCTCGGTCGATCATGCTGATCTCGCCGAAGAAGTCGCCGGCCTTCAAGATCCGCCGGCGCTTGCCCCCGATCTGGACCTCCGCCTCGCCGTCCAGGATCACGTAGAACGTGTCCCCCGGCCTGCCTTCCCGGATCAGCACCTTGCCCGCCGCGACGTCGACCTCGTCGCCCTCGCGCGCGATGAACTGCAGCTCCCGGCTGCCCAGGTGCTCGAAGAGCGGCACCCTGCCCAGGGCCGTGATCTTGTGATCTGCCATCTAGAGTCAGCATATTGTCGGTGGTTCGAGCGTGCACGGTCTGCGGGCTGCCGCTCCCTGAAGCGGCTCGGTTCTGTCCCAACTGCGGCGCCGCCGCAGGCCCGCTCCTGGCGACCGAGGAGCGCAAGGTCGTCACGGTGCTGTTCGCGGATCTCGTTGACTCGACACGGCTCGCCCAGCGGCTCGACGCCGAGCGCGCCCGCGAGGTGCTGGGCCGCTTCTTCGACGCGGCGTCCGCCGAGCTGATCGCCCTGCGCGGCCGGCCGGAGAAGTTCATCGGCGACGCGGTGATGGCGGTGTTCGGGCTGCCCCACGTGCACGAGGACGACGCGCTGCGCGCGGTACGCGCCGGCCTCGCCATACGCGAAGGCGTGCGGCGGCTCAGCGACTCGCTCGGCTTCGACGGGAACCTCGAGGTCCGGGTCGGCATCGAGTCCGGCGAGGCGGCCGTCGGCCGATCGCCGACCGGGCAGCTGCTGGTGACGGGGGCCGTGGTCAACACCGCCGCCCGGCTGCAGGCGGCGGCGCTGCGCGGCCAGATCCTGGCCGGACAGACCACGTACGACCTCACCGCGGCGAGCGTCGCCTACGGACGTCGCCGGCGGGTCAAGGCCAAGGGCTTCGACGTCTCACTGCCTGCGTTCCCGGTCGACGGCATCAGCACCAGGTCGGCGCGCCGCACGATTCCGTTCGTCGGCCGCTCCGGCGAGCAGGCCACGCTCGGGCAGAGCCTCGGGCTGGCGAGCACGTCTGGGCGCCCTGTGCTGGTGACGGTCGTCGGCGAGCCGGGCATCGGCAAGTCGCGCCTCGCCGACGAGCTCGCCGCCGGTGTCAGCGCCGCGGTCATGATCCTTCGCGGCGAGGCGCGGTCGCACACCGACACGGCCACGTTCTCGCCGGCGGCCGCGATCGTGGCGGACGTGGCCGGCATCGGGTCCGACGACGACCCGGACACGATCCGGCGGTGCCTGCGCGAGCTCGTGGAGCGCATCGTCGACCCGACTTCTGCACCGCGATTGGCGCAGCGACTCGCGCTGCTGTTCGGCGCGGGCGAGAGCGTCGAGGAGGCGGCGTTCGTGAACGAGGTGCAGGCCGGGTTCATCGCCGCGATCGACGGGCTGTCCCGCGACCATCCCATCCTCCTGGTCTTCGACGACGCGCACACGTTGAAGGCGCCGATGCTCGACCTGATCGAGCGGCTGGCGACGCCCGGCGATGGCAGCCGGCGCGCGCTCGTCCTGGTGCTGGCACGCGACGAGCTGCTCGAGAAGAGGCCGTCGTGGGGCTCGGGGGCCGCGAGCTCGCTGCTGATCCGGCTCGAAGCGCTCTCGCACGACGACTCCGAGCAGCTGGCGCGGCATGCGGGTGGCGGCAAGATCGCCGAGGCGGCCGCCCGGGAGATCGCCGAGCGAGCGGGGGGCAACCCGTTCTTCATCATCGAGACGACGGGCATGATGCTGCCGGCGGCCGATGGCGACGGAGCAGCGCCGGGAATCCGACGCGTCCCGCCAACCGTGCAGGCCGTGGTCAGCGCGAGGCTCGACGCCATGCCTTCCCGGCTGCGCGACCTGGCGAGGCGCGCGTCCGTCTTCATCTACGCCTTCGACCTTGCCGAGCTCGCGATCGTCGACCCCGGCGCCACGGCCGACGAGCTGCAGCGGTTAGAGGACGCCGAGGTCGTGGTCCGCGACCCCGAGCCGGGCGCGACGCAGCACTGGCGCATCCGTCACTCGGTGCTGAAGGACGTCGCGTACGCAAGCCTGCCCAAGCGAGAGCGCGTGCGGCTGCACGAGCTGCTGGCGGAGAACCTCATGCGCCAGCGCCATCGTTCGTTTGCGGCCGACCACCTCGAGCTCGCCGCCTTCGCCGCGCTCGACCTCGATCCCAACGACCGCACGGTGCCGGATCGCGCCGTCGACGCTCTGCTGTTCGCCGGCGACCGGGCGCGGCGGCGCATGGAAGGCCGATCGGCGGTAGACCGCTATGAGCGCGCGCTGGCGCTCGCCGGGCCGGAGTCGACGTGGGCGGCGCGCGAGGCGAGGATCCTGGCCGGCATGGGCGAGTCGCAGTACTGGCTCGGCGACTACCCCGCCGCCTCGCGCTCGCTGGAGCGCGCGGTCGAGCTGGGCGACAAGACGGACGATGCGTTCGCGCTCGCCCTCGCCCTGCGCTTTCTCGGTGACATCGCCATCAACTACGAGGCCGACGTCGACAAGGCGGAGAGGCTCCTCGACCGGTCGCTTGCGGCCGCCGAGCGCCTCGGCGATCCATGGGCGATCGTGCGCTCGCTGCTGTTCGCCGGTTGGGTGCCGTGGACGCGCGGCCGGTACGAGGTGGCGGAAAAGACCTGGCAGCGCGCTCTCGCCACGGTCGACGCGAAGGACTACTGGGCGCGCGTGCGGGCGCTGATCGCGCTGTCGATAAACCACGGCGAGATCAACGACGTGGACGGGGCTCTGCACTACATCGAGGAGGCGCGCGCGCTGGCCGAGGAGTCCGGCGACCACTTCAGCATCGGCATCACCGCCGTGCAGCGCGGCCGCGTGCTCGACGACCTCGGCCGGCACGAGGAGGCGCTGCCCTGGTTCGACCGCGGCGTCGCCATCTTCACCGAGCTCGGCGCGCGCTGGGAGATCGCCGATGCCAAGGCCGCGCGCGGCATCGCCAAACGCAACCTCGGCCGGCTCGACGACGCGGAGGAGGACCTGCGCGCCGCCATCCGGATCGCCGAGGAGCTCGGCGACCGGCAGCTGCCCGCATGGACCTGGCGCAACCTGGCGCGTGTCGCCGAGCTGCGCGGCGACGCCGCCGCGGCCGCGGAGCTGCTAGCGCGGTCGAAAGACGCCGAGCTCCGTGGCCCTCACTGACCCGGCTACGCCGGGCGCTCCTGCAGCGACGGCTTCGGCTCGGGCGCACGCCCGGGCACGGCGACGACCGCGATAAGCGCCGCCGCGCCCGCGACCACCGTCGAGGCGATGAACATGGTGCGTGACCCGAAGGTGCCGTAGACGAGTCCGCCACCAAAGGCCCCGACGATCGGCGCCATGCCGAACAGCACCGACTTCATGAGCGCCTGTCCCGTGGCGCGCAGGTGCGACGGCGCGAGCTCCTCGGTGATCATCACCGCGGCGACGAACGTCAGCGCGAACGCCACGCCGGCGGCAAGCTTCAGCAGGGCGGCCGTCAAGGCGTCCGACACAAGACCCCACGCCACGAACAGCCCGATGTAGACGGCGCAGCCGAGCGCGAACAGCGCCCTGTTGCTGAACCGCCGCCTGAGCACGTGCATGGAGGCCATCGTCGGGATCTCGGTCAGGGCCTGGAACGCCGCCGCCGCCCCGACCAGCAGCGCCCCGCCGCCGAGGAAGTTGATGCGCAGGGTCAGGAAGTTCTGGGTCGCGGCCAGCGAGACGCCGAGCAGGAAGCACGCGCCCATGAAGCCGACGAGCGGCCAGGGAATCCGCCTCACCTGCAGAGGGCCGGCCGCGACCGCGGTGGTGCCTTCCGGCCTGATGGCGTGCCGCACCCACAGGCCGAACACCGCGACCAGCGGCGCGTACACGAACGGCATGAGGCGGAGGCCGACACCCTGGAAAAGCGTCCCGGAGGTGACGGCGGAAAGCGTCCAGCCCGCACTGGTTCGCAGGCGGATGCGCGCGTAGTCGGTGCGGCTGGAGTGCATCAGCCGGCGCAGGGCGATGGGGTCGAGCAGCATGAACGGCGCGCGCACGAGCGAGAGGGCGACGATCGCGATCGCCACCTCGGTGCCGCCGGTCGCCAGCGCGATGGTCAGGGCGACCGCGCACGCGGCGCCGCTGGCCAGGACGACCAGGTGCTCGGCGTGCAGCCGGCGGTCGGAGAGGTACGACCAGGTGAGGCCTGCGACCAGCGAGACGCCGGCGATGACGGCGAGGACCGCCCCGATCTGCACCGCATCGAGTCCGCGCTGGAACAGATACAGAGGTATGAAGGGCAGCAGCGTGCCGTCGGCCACGCCGAGGAGGGCGTAGGCCCAGTTCAGTCCACGATGCTCCGAAGCCGCCATCACTCGCCCGCGATACGGTAATCGGCCGCCAGGCGTTTCGGGACCACCATTCGCCATGCGTCGACGACGAGCTCGCGCATCTCCCTGTGGTCGAGGGCCTCGAGCCGGGCGAGCACCCAGTGGTAACGGAGATCCGCCTTGGACGGCTGCATGAACTTGTCGGGCGAGCCGCCGATCAGCCAGTCGCGCTCCTCCTTGGGAAAGGCAAAACCCATCACCTTGCCGTCGCGTGAGAAGGAGAGATAGACGATGCGTCCGACCCGGAACTTGACCCGCCCGCCGACCAGCGCCTCATAGCTGCGCGGCAGGTCCTTCACGACCTCGCGGACGTCGTCGACTGTCACCATCTGGCGCCTGGCTGGCAGGTCGGGCACCAGAACGTCATCCGCGCATGCTCGCCCTGCGCGCGGACGGTGATCCGTGTTCCGCATCTCGGGCAGGGCCGGCCGCCACGGCCATGGACGGCGCCACGCCCGTAACCCGGAAATCGCCGGTGGCCGTCGCCGCGGAGGTTGGCGAGCATCGCCCGACGCGCCGTTTCGAACAGCGCGGTCAGGCGGTCGTCGTCGATCTCGGCGCTGGGCGTCCAGGGGTTGATCCGGCACTCCCACAGCGCCTCACACCGGTAGACGTTGCCGATGCCGGCGGTGACGCGCTGGTCGAGGAGCAGCTCGCCAATCGGAGTCGCACCCATCGCGCGCGCCCTCGCGACGGCTTCGGCGGCCGGCCAGCCGTCTTTCAGGATGTCCGGGCCGAGGTGCCCGACCTTCGTTTCTTCGTCGCGGACCACCTCGATGACAGGCGCCGAGAAGCAGACCGCCACCGCATCGGCGGTCTCGAGGACCGCCTTCACCTGCCAGTCCGGACGGCGCCAGGCCTCGGCGGGCCGGTACAGATGCCACGCGCCGCGCATCCGCATGTGGCTGTGGATCGCAAGGCCGTTGTCGAACCGGATCATCAGGTGCTTGCCCACGGGCTTGACCTCGGTGACCGTGCGTCCGGCGAATCGCGCCAGGCTCTCCGGTCGGGCGCGCAGGACGCGCTTGCCCTCCAGGCCGTCTCGCAGCATCGCCGCGGTCCGCCAGATCGTGTCTCCTTCGGGCACGACCTAAAAGCTAGGTGGTCTTCACGCCTGCGGTGACCTGAGCTCCTCAGCTTCACTACGAGTCAGGCTATTAACCGGCGTGAAGCTCTACGACGAGCTGGCCGAATGGTGGCCGGTCTTCTCAGATCCCAGGGAGTACCGCAGCGAGGCCCTCTACATAGCCCGGGTACTTCGTAAGGCGACCAATCCCGCACCCCGCAGCGTGCTCGAGCTGGGTTCCGGTGGGGGGAACAGCGCATTCCACCTCAAGGCGCATTTCGCCATGACCCTGGTCGACAGGTCCACGCGGATGCTCGAGGTGAGTCGGAAGCTCAACCCAGAGTGCGAGCACGTCAAGGGCGACATTCGCCGGGTGCGCCTCGGCCGAACCTTCGACGCCGTCTTCGTTCACGACGCGATCTGTCACATGACCACCGAACGTGATCTTCGGGCGGTGCTCCAGACCGCGTACGAGCACTGCAGGCCCGGTGGCGTCGGGCTGTTCGTCCCAGACTTCGTGCGCGAAACGTTCGTCGAGGGGACTGATCAGGGTGGAACCGATTCGCATAATCGAAGACTTCGCTTTCTGCAGTGGGTCTTCGACCCCGATCCGAACGACACGACGTATGAGGTCGACTTTGCGATCCTTCTGCGCAACCGGCAGGGCAGGGCGCACGTGGCTCACGATCGCCACACCCTGGGTCTGTTCCCGCGCGCGACGTGGCTGCGACTGCTGCGCGAGGTCGGTCTCAATCCCGTCGTGGTTCATGACGAAAGGGTTCGAGAGCTGTTTCTCGGACGCCGCAAGAAGCGATTGGCCGCCGCGAAACGAGGACCGCGGTCGCGGCCATAGGAGACGCAATCATTCCAATTCCATTGACAGGAGCCGACCTCATCGGGTATCACTTCGATCTGTAAAGCGATGCTGCTCATGGTTTGCCATCACAGAGGCGACCATCTTCGAGTCGGCAGACGTTTTCACCGGAATGCATACGGGACCCGCCAAACCGTTCATCGGGTCCGGAATAACTGAAGGAGGTAACTGATCATGGCCGCTAAGAAGAAGGCTGCTAAGAAGCCTGCTGCCAAGAAGAAGGCCAGCAAGAAGAAGTAACGACTTCTTCCCACGTCTTCTAATTCGTCCGGTTGACGCCGGGGTTCTGTGGCCCCGGCGTTTGCTTGTCCGGGCAGCCTGAGAACCCCTTAGGGCGCGCTGCGGTCGAGGCACCCGATCGGGTCACGGGCGGGACAGCTGCTCGCGACCGAATTCATGACAGTCTCCGCGAGCAGGTCACGGCCCTTGGCCGATGGGTGAATGTCACAACCGGGCGTGCCCGGCGGAAAGGCCGGGAGCTGCAGACCAGCCGCACAGATATCACCGTTCGCGCTTGCTGACGCCTGCGCAGCGGCCTCGAACTCGGACGCTATCAGGACCCCGTGGTTAGCGGCCGCTGCCTCGATCTGAGAATCCAGCGCGAGTGCGAGATCGACAAAGAACGGATCCTTGTAGTTCAGCGCCGGGTAGTTCACCGCCACGATGAGCCCCGTGTAGCCGGTGGCACGGAGCTTGGTGAAGATGAGGTCGAGATTCGAACGCATGACCGCCAGCATCCCGTCAAACCCGAGCGCGCAGGTCGGGCCCGGCGGCACCTGGCCACAGTCTGTCAGCCAGCGACCCAGGTCGTTCGCACCCAGCATCAGCGTTACCAGGCGTGTGCGCTTGTGGCTCGCGAGGTACGCAACCGCGAAGGCGAGCTGCGCTCCCGCGTAGTCCACGTGGAGGGGCTCGTTCAACGCGAAGCGGTAGTCCCGGCATCCGTTGTCGGTGCCCGTCAGGGAGATGAAGCTCCCGGTGGCCTCGCCCGGACAGCTGGCGTTGACGTCCTCGACGTTGAGACGCTGCGCGACGATCTCCGGAAAGCCGACGAAGTTGGACGCGTCGGACCAGAGGGCCGGATTGAATCCAAATGGGATCGAGTCGCCCAGCGCGAGGTAGCTGTGGCCTTCGCTCTCGGCTGACGCCGGAGCCGCAGCCGCAACCAACAAGACCATGGCGCCCAGAAGAACCAACGGTCGGGCTGAACGCTTCATGGGCCGACCACCTGCGCGATGCTGTCTGCATCGCGGTCGATCTTGAGGATGATCGCCTTGATCTGGCCGACCCCGGCGTCGACAGCAGCCTGATCACTGGCGCCGATCGCCCGGCGCCAGGTGAGGAGGATCCTGTTGGCCTGGACGAGGTCCGCCTGCAACTGCGAGTCCCTGGTCGCCAGGGAGTCAGGGGCTGCCTCCTGCACCAGCTTCGCCTCGAAGTTGGTGAACCTGACCGCAACATCGCCGATGAGGTCGTAGCAGGGGTGCTCGATGTTGCCCAGGGTGCAGTCCTGCTGCGTTATCAGCAGCACACAGGTGAGGACGCAGAAGTCGAGGTCTGCCCTGTGCTCGCTTACGGACGACGCGTACAGGGCAGCATTGACCTGACGCGAGCCGAGGATCGCGGGGACGATGACGCCGGTCCAGTTGATCGCGTAGACAGAGACTATGTAGGCGGTGTCCATGGCAGTTCCATCGTCAGCCTCGGCCGCGGCGACGAGGTCTTGCTCGGCACTGAGGTTCTGCGTCAGCTGATCACGCAGTTCCGCATCGACAAAGGCAAACCGCGGCGGCGTGGCTGTGCGGTTCAGATCGTCCAGCCATCCCTGGATGACAGGAATCGCCCGGGCGGCATCCGTTCCGCACCCGGTGTGGAATCCGATGTCGCAGTGGCTGTTCCACACGACGGCGGCGCTCTTGTAGTCGGCTTCGATCATCTTCTGGTAAGCGCCAATGGACGCTCGGGG
>DASSLL010000065.1:0-7273 GCA_035689485.1 Candidatus Dormiibacterota bacterium
TTGACGATCTGGCGGTGAATGAATTCGATGGCCCCGATGTCCACACCACGCGTCGGCTGGGCAGCGAGCAGGACCTTCGGCTCGCTGCCCATCTCGCGCGCGACGATGACCTTCTGCTGGTTCCCACCCGAAAGGTTGCGCGCGGCGACGTCGATGCTGGGCGTCCGGATGTCGAACTCCTTGACCAGCCGTCGTGCCCAATCGCGGATGGCCACCAGCTTCAGCACGAGCTCGTGCCACGAGAACGTGGAGTTGCGCTCGCGGCCGAGGATCGAGTTTTCCGCGATCGAGAACGCCAGCACCAGACCGGTGCCACGCCGGTCCTCGGGAATGAACGCCACGCCCGCGTCCCGCTCGGTGCGGGCATCCATCGTCGTGATGTCGCGATTGCCCAGGAGGACCTTGCCGCCGGTCGCCTTGCGCGTGCCCGCGAGCACCTCCATCAGCTCGCTCTGGCCGTTGCCCTCGACTCCGGCGACGCCGAGGATCTCGCCGCTCCGCAGCTCGAAGGAAACGCCCTTGAGCGCCGGCACGTTCCGGTCGGAGCTGGCGGTGAGGTCCCGCACCGTCATGAGCACCGCGCCGGGTTTGGCCGGCTTCTTGTCGACGCGCAGCAGCACCTCGCGGCCGACCATCAGGGTCGCGATCTCCTCCTCGTTCGTCTCCCTGGTGGTGAGGTGCCCGACCACGCGTCCGCGGCGCATCACGGTGATGCGGTCGGAGATGTCGAGCACCTCCTTTAGCTTGTGGCTGATGAAGATGATCGTCTTGCCGCCCTTCACCAGGTCGCGCAGCACGACGAAGAGCTCCTTCGTCTCCTGCGGCGTCAGCACGCCGGTCGGCTCGTCGAGGATGAGGATGCTCGCGCCGCGATACAGCACCTTGACAATCTCGGCGCGCTGCTGCAGGCCGACCGGAAGATCGCCCATGCGCGCGTCGGGATCGAGGGCGAGGCCGTAGCGCTTCGTCAGCTCCTTGATCTCGGTGCGGGCGCGCGCACGGTCGTAGAAGTCGGGTCCCGTGACCGGTTCGCGGCCGAGCATGATGTTCTCGCCGACCGAGAACACGGGTATGAGCATGAAGTGCTGGTGCACCATGCCGATGCCCAGCGCGATCGCATCCCGCGGCTCACTGATGTTCGCGGCTTTGCCGTTGATGGAGATCTCGCCCTCGTCCCGGTGGACGAGGCCGTACAGGACGTTCATGAGCGTCGACTTGCCGGCGCCGTTCTCGCCGACGAGGGCATGGATCTCGCCTTTGGTGACGCTGAAGTCGACGTGGTCGTTGGCGAGCACGCCGGGAAACTGCTTCGTCACCCCTCGCATCTCGACGGCGAGCTCGGGGCTTTTCAGGTCGCTCATTCGGAACCCGCCACGTAAGGCAGGCCGTCGGCGGCCGGTGGCGTGCTGCGGCCGACGATCCCCGCGAGCACGATCAGCGTCAGCAGGTACGGCAGCATGCTCAGCAGGTAGGGCGAGATGTGGATAGTGGAGTTGTTGGCGTACACGGCCTCGCCGAGTCCGAAGATGAGGCACGCGACGAACGCCCCGAAGGGAGTCCACTTGCCGAAGATCATGGCCGCCAGCGCGATGTAGCCGCGACCGTCGGTCATGTTGGGGACGAAGGTGTTCGAGACGCCGATGGCGAGAAAAGCGCCGGCCAGCCCGGACAGCAGGCCGCTCGAGATCACCGCGCCGTAGCGAAGGACGAAGACGTTGATGCCGGCCGTGTCCGCCGCCGACGGATGCTCGCCCACCGCGCGGATCCGGAGACCGAGTCTCGTCCTGAAGAGGACGACGTGGACCAGCACCAGCAGGATCAACGCCACGTAGACGACGACGTTCTGCTGGAAGAACACCTTGCCGAGGAACGGCAGCTGGTCCAGCCCGGGGAAGTCCAGGTTCGGGAGCAGGTCGCTCTGGCCGAGGTGACCGACGTCCTGCAGCCCGTAGATGCGGTTGACCAGGAATACGGTCAGTCCCGCGGCGAAGATGTTGATCGCGATGCCGCTGACGATCTGGTCGGCGCGAAATTGAATCGAGACCACCGCGTGGATGGACGCCATCAACCCGCCGGCGAGAATCGCGACCGCGGTGGCCAGCCAGACGTTGTGCAAGGCGAGGTCGGCGACGACGCCGAAGAAGGCGCCGGTCAGCATCATGCCCTCCATGGCGATGTTGACCACGCCGCTGCGCTCTGAGATCACGCCTCCGAGCGCGGGCAGGAGCAGCAAGACGGCAGCTGCGAGCGTGGCCTGCCACAGGTTGGCGGTCAGCAGCAGGTGCAGAACGTCGCCGAGCGCGGTCATGGGGTC
The DNA here is from genome assembly GCA_035689485.1 of Candidatus Dormiibacterota bacterium. GTDB lineage: Bacteria > Chloroflexota > Dormibacteria > Dormibacterales > Dormibacteraceae > 40CM-4-65-16. The sequence continues at coordinate 2,315 of DASSLL010000065.1, forward strand.
TGCGGGGGCGGGGCCGCCGCCTCGGTCATCATCGGGCCGGCGGGCGGCGCCTCAGGCGGCAGGGCCGCGGGCGCGCCTCCGAGCCCCGGTATGAGACGCCGGATCTGGCCGACGAAGTTGGCGGCGATGCTGAAGAGGATCAGGGCCTGCAGAATGAAGACCAGGTTGCCGGAGATCCCGGCGTCGGCCTGCATCACCGCCCCCCCGGCGTGGAGGGCGCCGAAGAGGACCGCGGCGAGGACGATTCCCACCGCGCTGCCGAGCCCGAGCAGGGCCACCGCAATGGCGTCGAAGCCGGTGGTGTCGGTGAAGTAGATGTCGGTGAGGTTGTGGTCGACGCCTGCGATCTGGATCGCGCCGGCGAGGCCCGAGAAGGCGCCGGCGATCAGCATGGTCACGATGATCGTCCGGCGCACGCTGACGCCCGCATAGCGCGCGGCCTTCTGGCTCTGGCCGACGGCACGGATCTCGTAGCCGAGAGATGTGCGCCACAGCAGGAAGGCGAAGATCGCGGCGGCCGCAAGCGCAAGCAGGAGGCCTGTGTGCACGCGGTACACGCTCGCCGGGAGGCCAAGGATGTCCAGGTTGTTGTCGTTCGGCAACACTCTTGCGAGCCAGGCGCCCTGGCCTATCGTCAGCGACTTCGAGGTGCCTGATCGGAGCTGGAGCGGTCCTCCGATGATCAGGAAGCGGAGCAGCCACTGGGCGACGTAGTTGAGCATGATCGTGGTCACCACCTCGTGCGCCCCGACGGTGGCTTTGAGGAGGCCTGCTATCCCCGCCCAGAACGCACCCGCGGCCATGCCCGCCACGAGCACCATCGGCAGGAGGATCACGGCGGGCAGGTCCTTGAAAACCACCCCGATCGTCGTGCAGGCGATCATGCCCGCCAGCATCTGGCCCTCGGCTCCGATGTTGAACAGGCCGGCGCGAAACGGCAGCGCGACCGCGACGCCGGTCGTGATCAGAGGAATGAGGTAGACGATGGTGGTCGAGATCTGGAGCGCCGGGTTCTCGCCCTCTGTGCAGGCGATGCCAAGACCTCCGCACAGAAGTCCGGCGTAGGCGGTGAAGGGGTTGTCGCCGGTGACGGTGACGATGACGGCGCCGATGACGAAAGCGAGGACGACCGAGCCGAGAGGCATCGCGAGACCCCCGGCCAGACGCCGGGCGATCGGCGGCACGGCTGGAGGTCGGGGACGGGCGCGTTGCGCGCCCATCCCCGAGGCTGTGGCTATGCCGGAATGTCCGCCGGCGGGGTCAGCGCGCCCGACTTGATCTGACTCTGGACCTTGTCCAGCTCCGCCTTGAGGTCGGCCGGAAGGTCCAGGTTGTCGACCGAGTAGCCGGCGCCGTCGTTGGCGATGCTGAAGGTGAGCGCCCCACCGGAGAACTGGCCGTTGACCACGTTCTTGATCGCGGTGTAGGTCGCCACGTCGACCTTCTTCAGCGCGCTCGCGATGACTGAGCCGTCGGCGTCCTTCTGGTCGGCGTCGACGCCGATGCTGTAGACGCCTGACTGGCCGGCCTGCTGGAGCACACCGAGGCCGCAGCCACCGGCGACCTGGAACTCGATGTCGGACTTCTGGTCGATCTGAGCCTTGGCCACGGTCTTGCACTTGGCGGGGTCGGTGAAGTCGTTGGAGTAGCCGACGAGGACGGCGATCGACGGGTCCTCCATCTTCGCGGCCCACTTGTAGCCGGCGATGTAGTGGTTGACCGGCGGGATGCTGATGCCGCCGACGGCGCCGATGACGTGCTGATTCTTTTTCGCCTTGCCGTTCTTCTCGAGCCAGCCCGAGATCACGCCGACCATGGCGCCGGCGTCCTGCTCCTTGAAGAACAGCGACTCGACGTTCGGGTGCTTGAGGTCGGCGCCGCTGGCGTCGGTGCCCGCGCCGTCGATGATCGCGAAGTGCACGTTCGGGAACTGGCCCGACACCGTGCCCACGGCTTCCTGCATGAGGAAGCCGACGCCGATCACCAGGTCGTAGCTCTTGGACGCGAAGTTCGTGAGATTGGGCACGTACTCGCTGCCGTTGTGCGACTCGATGACGTCGTCTTTGATGTTGAAGTCCTTCTTCGCGTTCTCGAGCCCGACGTACGCCAGGTGGTTGAAGCTCTTGTCGTTCAGCCCGCCGATGTCGGTGACGAGGCCGATCTTGTACTGCTTGGCCGGTGTACCTCCACCGCTGGTGCCGCCACACGCCATGGCGACCACCATCGCCGCGGCCACCACACCCAGAAACCTGAGCCGCTGGTTCCCCATCCTCGTTGCTCCCTTCAACAAAGAAGCCCAGCCTGAGAGCCGGGCGCAAATCGCTCGATCGCGCGGATTGTACACCTCCAAAATTAGGGCCTGTGAACGCCCTCGAGATCATCGGCCGAAAGCGCGACGGGGGCCGGCACTCGGCAGAGGAGATCCAGTTCCTGGTGTCCGGCTACGTCCGCGGCGAGATCCCCGACTACCAGGTGGCCGCGTGGTTGATGGCGGTGTGCATCCGCGGCATGGCGCCGGACGAGACGCTCGCGCTGACGCAGGCGATGGTCGCCAGCGGCGAGGTGCTGGACCTGCACGAGATCACCGGGATCAAAGTCGACAAGCACTCCACCGGCGGCGTGGGCGACAAGGTGACCCTCATCGCCGCACCGCTCGCCGCGGCGTGCGGCGTGAAGGTGCCCAAGCTCAGCGGTCGCGCCCTTGCCCACACGGGCGGCACGCTGGACAAGCTCGAGTCGGTGCCCGGGGTGACCGTCGACCTCGACCCCGCTCGATTCATCAAGCAGGTGCGCGACATCGGCATCGCCGTGGCCGCGCAGTCGCCCAGGCTCGTGCCCGCCGACAAGCTGCTGTACGCGCTGCGCGACGTCACCGCCACGGTCCCTTCGGTGCCGCTGATCGCGTCGAGCGTGATGTCGAAGAAGATCGCCGCCGGCGCCGACGCCATCGTCCTCGACGTCAAGTTCGGTCGCGGCGCGTTCATGCCCGACGTGGCGTCCGCGGAGGAGCTCGCCGGGGAGATGGTGCAGCTGGGCGAGGGCGCCGGGCGGCGCACCGTCGCGCTGGTGACCGCGATGGACAACCCGCTCGGGCTGACCGTGGGCAATGCGCTGGAGGTGTCGGAGGCGCTGGAAGCGCTGGCCGGACGTGGTGACGAGGAGCTCCTCGACGTCTCGGTTCACGTGGCACGCGAGATGTGCGAGCTCGCGGGCGTCCAGGCCGACCCGCGCGAGGCGATGCGGTCCGGCGCCGGCCGCGCCAAGTTCGAGCAGATGCTCGCCGCGCAGGGCGGGCATCTCGAGCGAGGGCTGCCGGCAGCGCATGCGAGCGTCGAGGTCGAGTCCTCTGCCTCGGGTTACGTCGCCGGCATCGACGCGCTCGAGGTCGGCCTGGCGGCGGTCGAGATCGGCGTCGGCCGCCTGCGCAAGGAGGACCGCGTCGATCCAGCGGCCGGCCTGACCATCCATGCCCCGGTCGGCAAGCGAGTGTCGAGCGGCGATTCACTGGCCACCGTCCACGCGAGGTCGGAGGAGCTGGCCGAGCGCATAGTGCCGCGACTTCGCGCGGCCTGGCGGTTGAGCGACACCGAGGTTCGTAGACCGCCGCACGTGCTGGCTCGGGTGGACAGGGACGGAGTCCGCAGGGCCGACTAGTATTCCCGGGAAATGGCGGTCACCGAGAAGAAGTACCACATCGGCCTCGGCCCCGGAGACGTGGGCGATTACGTCTTGGTCCCCGGTGATCCGTTTCGCACGCCGCTCATCGCCAAGCATCTCGATGGCGCTCGTGAGGTGGCGTTCAGCCGCGAGTACCGGACGTTCACCGGCAACGTGGACGGTGTGTCGGTGTCGGCGATGTCGACGGGCATGGGCGGTCCGTCCGTCGCCATCGGCGTCGAGGAGCTGCACGAGCTGGGCGTGCACACGCTGCTTCGGGTCGGCACGTGCGGCGCCCTGCAGCCGGAGCTGAAGATGGGCGACCTGGCGATCGCGATCGCGTCGGTGCGGAGCGAGGGCACGCCTGACGGCTACGTGCCCAGGGAATACCCCGCGGTCGCCTCGATCGAGGTGGTCAACGCCTTGATCGAAGCCTCCGAGGCGGCGAACGTCCGCTACCACGTGGGCGTGATGCGCTCGGTCGACGCTCTCTACTCGGATCTGGTTCCGGACCAGATGCCGCGCCCGGACCTGCGCGACGAGCTCGAGATGTGGACGAAGGCCGGCGTCATCGGCAACGACATGGAGACGTCGACGCTGTACATCGTCTCGCGCCTGCGCAAGATGCGCGCCGGCACCATATGCCTCGTCGTGGACGAGGTGGGCGCCGGGGAGATCCACCACCTCGACCCGTCGTACATGGACCGCATGCTTTCCGTCGCGGTCGATGCGATCCGCCGGCTCATCAAGCGCGACCACAGTGCCGCTCCACGTAAGTAAGCACCCGCTCGTCGCGGACAGCCTGCGCGGGCTGCGCGACACCACCACTCAGCCGGACGAGTTCCGCACCCTCTCGCGCAACGTCATCACCCTGCTGCTGTACGAGGCGACGGCCGACCTGCCGACGCGGCGCGGCACCGTGCGCACGCCTCTGGCGGAAGCGCCCGCGCTTGCGGTCGAGCACGAGGTGGTCGCGATCCCCGTGCTGCGTGCAGGGCTGGGCCTGCTCGCGCCGGTGCTCGAACTCTTGCCGCGCGTGAGCGTCGGCTACATCGGCCTCGAGCGCGACGAGAAGACCGCGGTGGCGCGCATCTACTACAACAAGCTGCCGGCGCTGCAGGGCAAGATCCCGCTGCTGCTGGATCCGATGCTGGCCACGGGCGGGTCCGCGGCGCAGGCGCTGGACATGATCAAGGAGGCGGGCGGGACGGACACGCGCATGATCTGCGTCGTGGCGGCGCCGGAGGGCGTGAAGGTCCTCGAGGAACGACACCCCGAGGTCGACGTCTACGCCGCGGCGCT
>DASSLL010000066.1:0-2140 GCA_035689485.1 Candidatus Dormiibacterota bacterium
AGCACGACCTCGTATCGCCATGACCCTTCGGACGTGTAGCGCTTGAAGGCGTCACGGCTCATGCCGTGGAGGGACCAGACGCGCGCGCCGTCGATGAGATCGGGCGGGCCGGTGAGCATGCCCCCTTCGCCGGTGGTCAGGTTCTTGGTCGCGTAGAACGAGAACGCGACCAGGTTCGGAAATCCGAACCCGTCCTTGGGGGCGCCGATCATCCGCCCGTCGACGCGCGCAGGGAGCGCGTGCGCGGCGTCCTCCACCACGGCCACGCCGTGGCGGCCGGCGATCTCGTAGATCGCGTCCATGTCCGCCGGATGGCCGTAAAGATGGACCGGCAGGATGGCCTTCACGCCCGGCACGCGCTTGATCGCGGCCTCCACCTGCTGCGGGTCGATGTTCAGCGTGTCAGGTTCGACGTCGACGAACACAGGCCTGGCGCGCTGATGCTCGATCACGTGGATGCTCGAGGCGAACGTCATCGTCGTGCTGACGACCGCGTCCCCTTCGCCGATGCCGAGGGCCGCAAGCGCGACGTGCATGGCCGACGTGGCCGAGTTGAGCGCTAGCGCCGCCGGGGCGCCGACGAACTGCCTGAACTCCTCCTCGAAACGCTGCGACTTCGGCCCGGTCGTGAGCCAGCCGCTGCGCAGGGTGTCGACCACCTCCTCGATCTCCTCCTCGCCGATGAGCGGCGGCGCGAAGGGCAGGAACTCCTTCCTCGTCACGCCGGTTTGACCAGCAGCGCCAGCAGGTGGCTGCGCAGGAACGTAAGCGTGCTGAGCGCCCGATATCCGATTCCGGTCAGCGGACCCAGGCGGCGAGCCAGCGGCGGGAGAAGGGTCAGGCGCACGAACCCCCCGCGCAGCGTGGGGAAAAGGTCGCGCACCCGTGACGCAGGCACGCCGCGGACATCATGGTTGGACGGGCTGTCGTAGCGGAAGTCGTACCAGAGCAGTCCGCCTCCCGGCTTCATGACGCGGGTCATCTCGGCGGCGACAGCGCGCGCCATCGCGCCGTCGAGGATGGAGCTGAACAGCGTGTACGCGACGAGGATGTCGAACGACGCGTCGGGAAACGGCAGCCGTTCCGCGTTGCCGACCTGGAAATCGATGGCCGGAAACCGCCGGCGGGCGCTCTCCACACGTTCGGGCAGCAGATCGATGCCGGCGAGGTTTGCCTCGACCGCACCGAGCTCGGTGAACCAGGCGAGCTCGGCGCCACCGCCGGCGCCGACGTCGAGCAGGCGCCGCTCGCCCAGGGGCAGCCATCCCTGGTCGTCGAGGACGCGGCGCACCAGGTTGCGCCGCTCCGCCAGGATCGCCCTGTTGCCGGCGTTGGCCAGGTCCCACCGCGACGCGACTCCGGCGGAGCGCGAGCGATACGCTCTGGCGATTCGCTCCGACTCAGTCATGCGAGGCCGGCCGGCTGCAGGGTGTACGTCCGGCCGCACGATGGGCACTCGTACGCGTCGGCCCCGGAGGCTCTGTCCAGGCGGTGCCCGCAGTCGCAGGCGAATCCGTGCAGCCTGGCCGGGCTGCCGATCACGATGCCGCGCTCCGGGACGTCACGCGTGACGACAGCCCCGGAACCGACCACGGCCCACCTGCCGATGCGCACCCCGGGCAGGACGACGGCGCCGCCACCGATTGCCGCGCCCTGTTCGACGACGCCCTCGCTGACCTCCCAGTCGTCGTCCGACTTGAGAGAACCGTCAGGTTTCACGGCTCGCGGATACTTGTCGTTGAGGAGCATCGCTCCCGGGCCGACGAAGACGCCGTCCTCGAGGCTGAAACCATGAAACACGTACACGCCGTTCTGCAGCTTGCACCTGTCTCCGACATGGACGTCTTTGTCGACATAGACGCCTTTGCCGAGAATGCACTCGCGGCCGATCACGGCCCCTTCGCGGACCTGGGCCTCGTGCCAGATCTTGGTCTTGTCGCCAATGGTGGCCCGCGGTGAGACGTCGGCGGTCGGGTGGATGAAGACCGAATCGCGCGACAAACTGTTACCGGTGAACCATGCTACTTGAATCGATTCGCGCCGAACCCTGCCCACGCTGCGCGGTGTGCGGCTCGCCCGGCGCGTCGTTGTACGACAAGCTCGACGACGTGCTCTTCGGGGCGCCCGGCTCGTGGTCGAT
>DASSLL010000067.1:0-93001 GCA_035689485.1 Candidatus Dormiibacterota bacterium
CGAGAAGCGGTTGCGCGTCGCAGGCCACGACGTTGGTGGCGACGTGGTCCTCATCGCGCCACGCGTGGTCGGGGTCGATGAGGAAGGTCGGCGCCGCGGCCGCCGCGAGCCAGCGGTTCAACACCCGCGACGTCGGCGTGCCGCCGATGCGGACCACCAGGTCCGGTCCATGCTGGAGCGACCAGCCGGCGCGGAGCAGCGCTTCATACGATTCGACCGCCGGGCCCGCGTCGGACCGGCGGAGCTGTGAGGTCGGCTCTGCGAGCACCGGCAACCCGAGCCGGGAGAGCGCCGGCGCCAGGCGCTCACCGTCGCGCATCGCCCCCGCGACCACCAGCGGCCGCTGCGCCCTCTGAAGGGCTGAGACAAGCGAGGCGACCTGCGCCTGGCTCGGCAGCGTGCGGCCGGCGGTGATCGATTGCGCAGGCGCCGGCTCGGCCACCGGTACGTGCCCCGGCGGCGGGACCAGCGGCTCACGAAACGGCAGGTTCAGGTGCACCGGGCCGGCGGCCGCCTCGGCCACCGCGCGCGCCGCCAGGCGGCGCCACGTGCGCGCCGCGTTCGGCAGCTCGACCGGAGCGCCAGGGTCGAAGAACCACCGCACCGCCGAACCGAAGAGGTGCTGCTGATCGATCGCCTGGTTGGCGCCCACGTCCTGGAGCTCCGGCGGGCGGTCGGCGGTGATCACGATGAGCGGCGTCCGCGAGTACGACGCCTCGACGACCGCCGCATGGAGCTCGGCCGCGGCGGTGCCGGAGGTCGTGAGCACGACGGCGGGCTTGCCCGTCGCCTTGCCCAGCCCGACGGCAAAGAAAGACGAGCACCGTTCGTCGATATGGACGAGGACTTTGATGCGTGGATGCCTCTGCAGCGCCATCGCCACAGGCGCCGAGCGGGACCCCGGCGAGACGCAGGCGAACTCGACGCCCTGCGCCGCGAGCTCGTCGACGAAGGTGGCGGCAAAGGACTGGGTGACGTCAGTCATACGATCGACCCGTGATTCTGGAGCGTAAGGACGCCCGCCTGAGCTACTTTGTCGCCGGATCGGGACAGCCGGTGACCCTGCTCCACGGTTTCACGCAGAGCGGGCGGAGCTGGCACGAGATCATCGCGCGCATGCCCGACGGCTGGAAATGGATCGTTCCCGACCTCCGCGGGCACGGCGAGACGCAGGTCCGGAGCGACGCCTCCTGCACCATGGATGCCTGCACCGACGACCTGGTGGCGCTCTGGGAGGAGCTCGACCTCGGACGCACGCACCTCGTGGGCTACTCCATGGGCGGTCGCCTCGCTCTGCACGTCGCCGCGAGACGACCGGAGCGCGTCGCCTCGCTGCTCACCGTCGGCGCGCACGCCGGCCTGGATGACGACGCGCGCGAGGGGCGGAGGCGCGGCGACGAGGCGCTCGCCGAACGGATCGAGAAAGACGGCGTCGAGGCTTTTGTCGACCACTGGCAGGCGATGCCGCTCTTCGAAGGCCTGGCCCGGCGCGGCGACTCCTACCTCGCCGAGGTCCGGGCCGAACGGCTGAAGAACCATGTCGCCGGCCTCGCCTGCTCGCTGCGCGGCATGGGTGCCGGCGTCATGGAGCCGCTGTGGCACGACCTCGGCCGTGTGAGGGCGCCGTGCACTTTCGTCGCCGGCCAGCTCGACCACGGCTACGTGGCGTCGGCGCGGCGTCTCGCCGCGGCGGTGCAGCACGGTCGGGTCGAGATCGTGCCCCGCGCCGGGCACGCGGTGCACCAGGAGCGCCCCGACGCATTCGCCCGGGTCCTGGCCAATCACCTCACGGCCGCGACCGCGCTCGGCGTCTCCTCCTCGAGCTCGACCGCGGACTGAAGGCCCGCGGCGTAGCGCGCCGCACCGATTCGTTCCCGGTCGAGCATCCCGCCATGATCGATCCGTGCGAGGACGAAAGTCCTCTCGCCGGCGCTGACGAGCTGAGCCACCTCGCGAGCCACGTCCTCTGGTTTGCGGGAAGTGATCCTCACAGCACCATGGCCAGCGCTAGCAGGAGCGCGAAAACAAGCTCGGCGGCGGCCATCCGCTTGAGCTGGCGGGTCAAGTCGTGCGGCGAATTTGTGTCGGCCGCTCGCACCGGCCCTGCGGCGACCAGCATGAAACACTCGACCAGCAACACAAGAATTCCGGCTCCGGCGACGACCGCCAGGATCGGCACCAGAAAAGCGGCGGTCACCAGCGCAAGCAGCAGGTTGTGGGTCGCAGCTCGGCCGATGCGTGTCGCGAGCGTCCGCTTTCCGGCGGCGGCGTCCGTCTCGATGTCGCGGAGGTTGTTGAGAACGAGGATCGCAGTCGCGAGAAAACCCATCGCGCAACCGACCAGCACCGCGAGCGCGGTGACGTGGCCCGTCTCCACGTAATACGTGCCCACAGTAGCGACGAGACCAAAGAACACAAAGACGAAGAGCTCCCCCAGGCCAAGGTAGCCGTAAGGTCGAGGTCCTCCGGTGTAAAGCCAGCCGGCGAGGAGGCACGCCGCGCCGGCGAGAAGCAGGCGGACGTCGATGGCAAGGCTCAACGCGAGACCGGCCAGCCCCGCAACTCCAAATGACGCGACGGCAGCCCAGCGCACGTGCTCGGGATCGACGATTCCCGAGGATGCCGCGCGCAGCGGCCCGACCCGTTCCGCGTCGGCGCCCCGCACATGGTCGGAGTAGTCGTTGGCGAAGTTCACTCCCAGCTGCATGGAGACGGCGACCACCAGCGCGCCGAGCCCCGGGGCCCACCGTGTCCCGCCCTCGTGGACGGCGATCGCGGTCCCGCTGAGGACGGGCGCCACCGAGGCCGCCAGCGTTGCCGGCCGCACGGCGGACCACCAGACGCGGGCCGGGCTAAGGGCGCTTGGGGAACTTCGTGAAATTGGGCTTGCGCTTCTGGACATATGCGTCTCTGCCTTCCTGCGCCTCCTCGCTCATGTAGTAGAGGAGCGTCGCATCGCCGGCGAGCTGCTGGATGCCCGCAAGGCCATCGTCCGCCGCGTTCATGCCCGCTTTGATCATGCGCAGGGCAAGGGGGCTCAGCTCGAGGATTCGCCGGCACCACTTCACTGTCTCGCTCTCGAGGTCGGCGAGCGGCACGACCTTGTTGACCAGTCCCATGTCGAGCGCCTGCTGCGCGTCGTACTGCTCGCAGAGAAACCAGATCTCTCGTGCCTTCTTCTGGCCGACGATGCGCGCCAGCAGCCCCGATCCGTAGCCGCCGTCGAAGCTGCCGACGCGCGGGCCCGTCTGGCCGAACCGCGCGTTGTCGGCCGCGATCGTCATGTCGCACACGACGTGCAGCACGTGCCCGCCGCCGATGGCGTAGCCGGCGACCATGGCGATGACCGGCTTCGGCAGGCGGCGGATCTGGATCTGGACGTCGAGGATGTTCAGACGGCCGACGCCCTTCGGGTCGACGTAGCCGTCGTCACCGCGCACGCGCTGGTCTCCGCCGGAGCAGAACGCCTCGGTGCCCGCGCCCGTGAGGACGACGACGCCGACCTGGGGGTCGTCACGCGCCGCCTCGAACGCCTTCCCCAGCTCGAAGACGGTCGTCGGGCGAAAGGCGTTGCGCACCTCGGGCCGGTTGATCGTGATCTTGGCGATGCCGTCCCAGGTCTCGTAGAGGATGTCCTGGTAGTCGCCCGAGCGCTTCCAACCGTTCAAGTTCTGACTCATAGAGCGATCGCTAGCACCAATGCTAGCGAGTCCGCGATTCCCGGATATGCGCGCGAATCCGATAGTTCGGGCGGTCTGCGCAGCGGATATGCGCGCATATCCGGCATCGACAGCGTCAGGCGTGCTGGCGGGGTTTCTTGCGCGGGAAGAGGCGGACGATCTTGGCGTAATCGTCGGGGGTGTCGATGTCATCCGACCGGCCCGGCGCCGGCACCACGTCGAGCAGCTCCGGCCGGCCGTGCAGCACCTGGCGGGCGCCGGCGTCACCGCGAAGCTTGAACAGCTCACCCCACATCTCGCGCGCGAGGATGACGGGCGGCGCCCACTCGCTGTCGCTCTGCGACGTCGCCACCGCGGGCCGCGAGCCCTCGCGGCGCCACGCGCGCAGCAGCGTCGCCACCGTGCGCGAGCCGACCAGCGGCTGATCGCCGAGCAGCACCATCGCGCCCTCGATCTCCGGCCGCAGGGCGCGCAGCCCCACATGCAGGGAAGACGCCATGCCCGTGCTCGCCTTGGGGTTGAAGACGAGCTCCGCCCGGCCGTCGATGGCGCGCCGCACGTCCTCTTCCGCGTAGACCACGACGGTCTGGTGGCAGCCGCCCTCCGTCGCGGCCTCGAGGACGTGCCGGACCATCGGCACTCCGTCGATGTCGAGCAGCAGCTTCTGCGACCCCGGCATGCGTGAGCTGCGCCCCGCCGCGAGGATGACGCCGCCGACAGGCAGCAGCGCCGCGGCGAGGCGCTCGAACGGCGGGCGCGCCGAACGGATCCACTCCACCTCGATGCCTTTGCGAATCGCGACCTCGGCGAAGTCGCGGAGCCGGCCGCTGTCCGCGTCGACGAGCAGGAGACGCCGGCCGACGAACGGCGTGATGTCGGGCACGTCTTCGGGCAGCCCGACGACGGCGACCGACCGGCAGTCCTCGCGCGACGCCACGTGCTGCAGCGCGGCGTCGAGGTCGCGACCGCGCACGACCATCGAGTGCGGCCCTTCCGGTTCGCGATAAGTGCGGCCGCGCACCGGCAGGTCGAGGTCCCCCATCACGAACACGGACATAGGCGGCTCAGCATGCCAGATGGGACCCGTCTTACTCTCTCTTGAGTGCCCGTTCTTGGCGCCCATGTCGATTCCTCCGGGGGGCTTCACCTCGCCTTCGAGCGCGCCAAGGCGATGGGGGCGGATGCCATACAGGTCCACCCTACGCCGCCGGGCTTCTGGGGATCTCCGAAGCTCGACGAGGGGCGGATCGCCGCCTTCAAGGACGCGGCGGCCAGGCACGGCCATCCGCCGTTTTACTTTCACGCCGTCTACCTGATCAACCTGGCGGGCGACGACACGACGCTGCGCCAGCGCTCGGAGAGCACGCTGGCCGGATATCTGAAGGCGGCCGACGACCTCGGCGTCCACGGCGTGATCTTCCACACCGGCTCGCACAAGGGCGCCGGCTTCGAGGCGCGACTGCCCTCGATCACCGAGCACATGCGCCACGTGCTCGAGCGGGCGGACCCAAAATCCGCGCGCCTGCTCATCGAGAACAACGCGGGTCTCGGCGGCTGCGTCGGGGCGAAATTCGAAGAGATCCGGCGGATGCTGGACGCGCTCGACAACGATCCGCGCGTGGCGGTTTGCTTCGATACGTGCCACGCCTTCGCCTCGGGATACGACGAGCGCTCGCAGGCCGAGGTGAAGAAGACGATCGACGAGCTCGACCGTGTAATCGGCATGGATCGCGTGCTCGTCATCCACGCCAACGACTCGGTCACGGGCCTCGGGTCAAACCGCGATCGGCATGCAAACATCGGGACCGGGCTGATCGGAGAGGAGGGCTTTCGGGCCTTGCTGCGCGAGCCGCGGTTGGCGAAGCTGCCTTTCATCCTCGAGGTGCCGGGCGCCGGTGGCGGCCCGGACGCGGAGCAGGTGGCGATTTTGCGGAGACTCGCGGGTCAGGAGGTCAGGCGATGAAGATTCTCGACCAGGTCAAAGAGGTCGTCGGCGGTGCGGCCGTGTTCGGCCAGCCGTACGAGAAGAACGGGTTGACGGTGATCCCCGCGGCCACCGTGATGGGCGGCGGCGGGGGCGGCGAGCAGGGCGAAGCCGCCGCCGCGGCCGGAGGTGGCGCCGGGGTCATGGCCAGGCCCGCCGGCGCCTTCGTCGTCAAGGGCGACGAGGTCACCTGGGTCCCGGCCATCGACGTGACCCGGACGATACTGCTCGGCCAGGTGGTGGGCATCATCGCCCTGCTCAGCCTGCGGTCGATCATCAGGACCCTCGCCAGGCGGCGCTAGGCGATTCGACGTCGCGGAGCGCGGCGGGCGGCGAGCCCGGCGAGCAGCCACGCACGCTCACCGAGCAGCTGGGCCGAACGCCAGATCATGGGCATCAGGCGTGGCTCGACGAGCCGGCTGTTCTCCACCTCCAGCTGGATGTCCTTCAGCCGCTCCCACATCACGTCTTCGTTCATGTATGAGCCCATCTCAACCTCCTGTAACCGGTCATAAGTCTACGTCAGTTAGTATAACCGACATGAGGCTATTTGTGGTTATGCGTAAACTTGGTGGCGATGGCTGAACGGGACACGGCCCCGGGAGACGTCGGGCTCGTCCAGGCGTTCGTCAACACGGTCGACCTTCAGGACGGCCCCGAGGAGCTCACCGACCCGGCCGCCCTTCGCCGGTGGCTCACCGCGAAACAGCTGGCGGACGGGGCGACGCCGGTGGATGAGGCGGACCTCAAGCACGCCATCGCCCTGCGTGAAGCCATGCGTTCGGTCATCGGAGGCAACTCGGGCCTCCGGGTCTACCCCGTCGCGCTCGCGACGCTGAACGAGGCCGCCGCCGCCAGCCGGCTTCGCGTCAGGTTCGGCGCCGGCGCCGGGCCGCGGCTCGAACCGGAGGCGACAGGCGCGGTAGGCGCCATGGGCCGGCTCGTGGCCGCGTTTTACTCCGCCATGCAGAGCGAGGAGTGGGACCGGCTGAAGCTCTGCGGCTCAGACACGTGCCGGTGGGCCTTCTACGACCGCTCCAAGAACCACTCGAGCCGCTGGTGCACCATGGCGACCTGCGGCAACCGAGCCAAAGCCCGAAGGTTCAGGCAGTCGAAGCGCGCATCGCCTTCATAGAAGATCCCGAGCCGCCAAACCGGACCGCCGTGACCTCGGCCAGGATCCCGAGCGCGGTCTCGTCGGCTCCACGGCTGCCGAGGTCGAGCCCGATCGGCCCGTGCACACGCGCGAGCTGCTCTTCAGTGAAGCCTTCCTTGCGCAGGGCGTCGAACCGGTTCTGGTTCGTCTTGCGGCTCCCGATCGCGCCGATGTAGCCGGGCTCCTTGCCCAGCACCGACCGCAGCGCAGGCAGGTCGAACTTCGGGTCGTGCGTGAGGATGACCACGTAGGTCGCGTTGTCGACGACGAGCTTGCTCATCGCCTCGTCCGGCCACGCGACGATGAGCTCGTCCGCCTCGGGGAATCGCTCCTTCGTCGCGAACTTCTCCCGCGCGTCGATCACCGTGACGCGATACCCCATGAGCTTGGCGAGCCGGTGCAGCGGGATCGCGATGTGGATGGCGCCGATGATCACCAGGTGCGCCGGCCGGCGGAAGGGCTCGATGAAGACGTCGCCTTCGCGCCGGGCGAGCTCGGAGCCGCGCGTGCCTTCGACGAGCTCGGCCTCGCCGGTGACCAGATTCGTGCGCAGCGTCGCCGGCCGGTTGCGGTTCAGCATGTCGACCAGCTGCTTGTGGACGCGGCCCAGCGGCTGGATGAAGACCTCGATGTGGCCGCCGCACGCCAGCCCCACCTCGAAAGCCACGTCGTCGGCGACGCCGAACGCCGCGATCTTCGGCGTGCCGCTCTTGAGCACCTTCTGCGCCTCTTCGAAGACAGCGCCCTCGATGCAGCCGTTGGACACGGAGCCGGCCATCTTGCCCGACCGTGTGACGAGCATCTTCGAGCCCAGCGGCCGCGGGCTCGAGCCCCACGTCTCGACCACCGTGGCCAGCGCGACCTCTTCGCCCTCGCGCGTCCACGAGTTCAGCTCGTCCAGGACCTCTCTCATCTGCGACTCCTCGAATCCAGCCCTGCCAGCAACTTACCGAGGTCTTCGAGCGCCTGCACATTGTGGGCGGCGAGGAAGTCGTCGCAGAACGGAAGCGCCGCGGCCATGCCCCGCGTGAGCGGCTCGTACCCTTCCGACCCGAGCAGCGGGTTCAGCCAGATCAGCCGGTGCGCGGAGCGGCGCAGATGGACGAGCTCCCTGCTCAGCTGCGCCGGGTCACCACGATCCCAGCCGTCGCTGATGATGATCACGACGGCGCCGTGCCCCAGCACGCGCCGCGCCCATTTGCGGTTGAAGTCGCCGATGGCGTCGCCTATGCGCGTGCCGCCACTGAAGTCGTGTACGCCCTTGCTCACCGATTCGAGCGCGCGGTCGATGTCACGCTGCCGCAACAGGCGCGTGATCCTCGTCAGCCGCGTGGAGAAGACGAAGGCCTCGAGGTCTTCGCGGCGCGCGATGGCGTGGGCGAAGATCATGAGCAGCCGCGAGTAGCGCTCCATCGACCCGCTGACGTCGCAGATGAGCACCAGCGGCCGCCGTCGCACGCGCGGCTTCCGCCGGAACAGCCGCATCAGCTCGCCGCTGGAGCGGATCGCATGTCTCGCCGACCGGCGCAGGTCGATCCGTCCCCCGCGAGACGGGCGGAGGCGCCGCGTCCTCCGCTCGGCGACGCGCCAGGGCGACTCGTTGAGCAGCCGCCGGACCTGCTCGGTCTCGGCCCACGTCATCTCCTCGAAGTCCTTGTGACGCAGCAGCTCCTGGGCGCTGTAGCCGCTGGACTGGGCGACGTACTCGGTGTCCGGCCGGTCGCGGTTGAGCTGCGAGCTGTTCAACCCGAGGGCATTGGCCCACGCCTGCGCCCGCTCGGGAGGGAGCGGCAGGCTCCGGCTGCGGCCGGGGATCATGCCCGCCGACGCGCGCGGGTCGGGAGGCGCCCAGAAGATGTCGAACGCCGCCTCGAAGACCGGGATGTCCTCCTTGCGGCTGACGAACACCGCCCGCAGCGCGTTCCGGAAGTCATCCTGCCTTTTCAGGTCGACGAAGGCGAGCGCCCGGGCCGCGTCGGTCAGCCGCCGCGGCCCGGCCTCGAGGCCCGCGTCATGGAGCAGGCGGGCGAACGCGCCCAGGCGCGGGAGGAGGTCGACCGCTTGTGCGTCACGCACGCTGCGCTTTCTCGACCAGCGCGGGCACCTGCTCGCGCACCCGTTCCAGGTCTTCCTGGTACTTGAGCGCGGCCCCCATGGTGGCGCTGACGAGCGTGGCGTCGATGCGGGTGGCGCCGAGAGCCGCGAGCGACCTCGCCCAGTCCAGCGTCTCCGCCACCCCCGGCACCTTGTACAGGTCCATGCCGCGCAGGCCCTGGACCAGAGCCGCGACCTCACGGGCCAGGCCGTCCGCGGCTTCGGGCGCCCGCGCGCGGACGATCTCGACCTCCTTGTCGAGGTCCGGGTAATCGATCCAGTGGTAGAGACAGCGACGCTTCAGCGCGTCGTGGACCTCGCGCGTGCGGTTCGACGTGATGACGACGAACGGCACTTTCTTCGCCTTGATCGTCCCGATCTCGGGAATCGAGACCTGGAAGTCCGAGAGCAGCTCGAGGAGGAACGCCTCGAATTCCTCGTCCGAGCGGTCGATCTCGTCGATGAGCAGCACGGGCGGGGTCGGGTCGTCGTTGTCGATGGCGTCCAGCAGCGGACGCCGGAGCAGGAACTCGCTGCTGAAGATCTCCCTCTCGGCGACGCGCCGGTCTTCGCCCTCCCCCATCAGCCGGATGTGCAGCAGCTGGCGGGGGTAGTTCCATTCGTACACGGCGTGGGCGAGGTCGATGCCCTCGTAGCACTGCAGACGGATCAGGCGCGCGCCCAGGACGTCGGCCATCACCTTCGCGGCCTCCGTCTTGCCCACCCCCGCCTCGCCTTCGATGAACAGCGGCTTCTCGAGCTGGAGGGAAAGGAAGATCGACGTCGCCAGCGCGCGGTCGCCGATGTAGCGCCGCTCGCGCAGGCGCCGCTCGACGTCCTCGATGGTCGCGGGAGCGGTCACGTTGGGAAAGAGTACGAGGGTGGCCCGGCCGGAAGGCCGGGCCACCGGTTCGTGTCTATGACTCGGCTTGCTGAACCGCGCGCTTGGTCAGCACGCGGGCTAGATGCTTTTTGTACTCGGGGCTCGCGCGCAGGTCGCCCGACGGGTCGAGACCGTCGGACGCGTGCTGCGCCGCCTCCTCCGGCTTGGCGCCCTTCTTGAGCGCCTCCTCCACCGCGGTGGCGCGCACCGGGGTGGTGCTGACGTTGGTGAGGCCGATGCGCCAGTCGCCGTTGATCTTCTGCGCCGCCACGCCGACGATCGCCCAGTCGAACAGGCGCCGGCGAAACTTGATGTACTTGTGCGGCCCGTTGGCCACCGGGAACACGACCTCGGTGATGACCTCGTCCGGCCCTAGCGCGGTCGTGAAGAGGTCCTTGAAGAACTCGCGTGCGCGGATCGTGCGCTGGTTGGTCACGACTTCGGCGTCGAGCATGAGCGCCAGCGTCGGATAGTCGCCCGCGGCATCCGCGTGCGCGATGACGCCGCCCATCGTGCCCATGTTGCGCACCTGGTTGTCGCCGACCTCGCCCGCCACCTCGGCGAGGATGGGCAGCTTGTCTTTGACGACGGACGAGTTCTGGATCGTCACGTGGCGGGTCAGCGCGCCGACGTGCAGCTTGCCTCCGCGTTCCGTGATGTGGTCGAGCTCTTTGATGCCGTTGATGTCGACGAGCGCCGTGGGCTGCGCAAGCCGCAGCCGCATCAGCGGGATCAGGCTGTGTCCCCCGGCGAGGACCTTGGCGTCTTCGCCGTACTTCCCGAGGAGCTTTGACGCCTCCTCCACGGAGGAGGCCCGGGCGTATTCGAATGCGGCGGGAATCACTTGCGTGCCTCCTGTATCTGCTTCCAAAGTCGATCGGGACTGGCCGGCATGTCCACGTGCTTGATGCCAAAGGGACTGAGGGCGTCGACAATCGAGTTGATCACCGCCGCACTCGCAGCGATGGTGCCGGCCTCTCCGACACCCTTCACGCCCAGGTCGTTGGTCGGGGAAGGCGTCACCGTGCGGTCGAGGTCCATGGACGGGATCTCGCCGATTCCGGGAATGCTGTAGTCGAGCAGCGTGCCGGTCTTGAGCTGACCCGTGTCCTCGGCGTACTGAACCTCCTCAAAGAGCGCCTGGCCGATGCCCTGCGCAACGCCTCCGTGCACCTGGCCGTCGACGATCATCGGGTTGATCACGTTTCCGCAGTCATCCACGGCGACGTATTTCTGAATTTCGACGGCGCCAGTCTCCGGATCGACTTCGGTGACGCACACATGCGCGCCAAAGGGCCAGGTGAAGTTGGGCGGGTCGAAATAGGTGACGGCTTCGAGGCCGGCCTCCATGCCTTCGGGAAGACCCGGCAGGTGGGCTGCGAAAGCGATTTCGCCCATCGTCTTGGCCTTGTCAGGACTGCCCTTGACGTGAAATCTGCCCTGGTCGAAGACGACGTCTTCTTCGGCGGCCTCGAGCGCGTGCGCCGCGATCTTCTTCGCCTTGTCGACCACCTTTTGGCAGGACTTGTAGATGGAAACGCCGCCGACCGCAAGGCTGCGGCTGCCATAGGTGCCGTAGCCGAAAGGCGTGTCGCCGGTGTCGCCATGGTGGACCTCGACGACCTCATAGGGCACACCGAGGGTGTCGGCGACGATTTGGGCAAAGGTCGTCTCGTGACCCTGGCCGTGGGAGTGAGTCCCAACCGCGACCGTGACCGATCCCGTTGGATGGACACGGACGACCGACGACTCCACCAGCGATAGGTTGCCCGAGACGTGGGCGGTCGCCGCCGAAGGGCCGACGCCGCAAATCTCGACGTAGGTGGACCATCCGATCCCCATGTATCGACCCTTCTTGCGCAGTTCTGCCTGCCGCTTGCGGAGTTCGTCGTAACCGACGAGGCTCTTGGCCTTCTCCAGGGTCTTCGCATAAGCGCCGGAGTCGTAGACCATGCCGAGCGCGTTGGTGAACGGAAATTCGTTCTCGGCCGGGAAATTCTTGAGACGCACGTCCGCCGGGTCCATCTTCAGCTCGTGCGCCGCGAGGTCGACCGCGCGCTCGACGAGATGCGCCGCTTCTGGCCGTCCCGCTCCGCGATAAGGATCGGTCGACATCTTGTTGGTAAGGATGCCGACCGTCCGTCCGTGGACGGCCTTCCACTTGTAGCAACCGGGCGCAAGGAGAAGCGCCAGAGCCGACTGCAGCGCGCCGAAAACGCCTACGTACGCGCCGTTGTCGGAGAGGTTTGTGACTTTCAGCCCGAGCAGCGTGCCGTCCTTCTTGGCGGCGACCTCGATGTCGAAGATATGGCCGCGGCCATGCGTCGTCGCCTGTAGGTTTTCCGTACGCCCCTCGACCCACTTGACCGGCCTGCCCGACAGTTTCGATGCGGCCGCCGCCAGGTATTCCTCGGGGTATGGCCTCAACTTGCTACCAAATCCGCCTCCCACGTCCGGCGCGATGACGCGGATCTGGCTTTCCGGCACACCGAGGCCGAAACACATGAAGATCCGCACGAAGTGCGGAACTTGAGTCGACGACCACATTGTCAACTGATTCGTGAAGGGCACGAAGTTCGCGATGACGGTGCGCGGCTCCATCGAGAGCGGGAACACGCGCTGCTGAATGATTCGCTCCTTGACGACCACGTCGGCTTCTTTGAAAGCCGCTTCGATGTCGCCGCCGGGAAACTCGACATCCCACGCGATGTTGTCCGGGCCATCGCTATGCGACTTCTGGCTGCCTTTCTGCATGGCCTTTTCGAAGTCCACTACGACCGGGAGGGGGTCATAGTCGACCTGCACCTTTTCCGCGGCGTCGGAAGCCTGGTAGCGCTCGTCAGCAAGAACGACCGCGACAGGCTCACCGAAGTAGACGACCTCGGTCTCGGCGATCGGGAACTGGTTGGGCACGTACTTCTTGTCCGCGATCAGAGACTCGGTGACCGGGAGTCCGCCGTTGATCACGCCCTTGAAATCTCGGGCGGCGTAGATCGCCACCACGCCCGGTGACTTGCTCGCCTCTGTGATGTCGATGCTCTTGATCTTCGCGTGCGCCTGCGCGCTGCGAACGACCGACATATAGACCATGCCGGTCTGCTGGATGTCGTCCACGTAAGTACCGTGGCCGGTCACCAGCTTTGGGTCTTCGCGGCGATGAATCTTGGCCCCGATCATGGTTGTGACTGCCATCGCTTACCTCCCCGCCCGGGCGCGCTCGGCCGGCTTGGCCTCGGCTCCGCCCATCGTCCTGGCCGCGGTCTGCACGGCCTTGACGATGTTCACGTACCCCGTGCACCGGCAGAGGTTGCCTTCGAGCCCCTTGCGGATCTCATCCTCGGTGGGGTTCGGGTTCTGCTCGAGCAGGTAGGCCGCGGCCATGATGAAGCCCGGCGTGCAGTAGCCGCACTGCAGGCCGTGCTCGTCCCAGAACGCCTGCTGGATCGGGTGCAGCTGGCCGTCTTTGGCCATGCCCTCGATCGTCGTCAGGCTCTTGCCCTCGGCCTGGACGGCGAACATCGTGCAGCTCTTCACCGCCTTGCCGTCGACCAGGATCGTGCAGGCCCCGCACTGGCTTGTGTCGCAGCCGATGTGCGTGCCGGTGAGCCCCAGGTTGTCGCGCAGGTAATGCACGAGCAGGAGGCGAGGCTCGACCTCGTGCTCGTGCCGGCGGCCGTTGACGGTTGTCGAGACCTTGTGTTTCACGTGGACCTCCCCTCTACAAAGCGCCGCTGCGGGTCGAGCGACGCGTAAAGCCGGCCAGGCGAAAGTCGTACCCCTCTATTGCGCTACTTTTAGGCCGGAAATGCAACTGGAGAATTCCTTTCAGGTGGGCGCCCCGCCCGCCGAGGTCTTCGCCTACCTGCTCGACGTGAACAAGGTCGTGGGCTGCGTGCCGGGCGCCGAGCTGACGGAAGTCGTCGATTCGAGCACCTTCAAAGGCAAGGTCAAGGTCAAAGTCGGCCCGATCACGGTCGCCTACAACGGGACGGCGCGGATCTCAGAGCGGGACGAGGCGAAACGATCGGCCACTCTGACCGCCGAAGGCCGCGAGACCACGGGTCCAGGCTCGGCGCGGGCCACGGCCGTCATGCAGGTCGAGACGGCGGGCGAGGGCTCGTTGATCCGGATCACGACCGAATATCACGTCGCCGGCCGCGTCGCCCAGTTCGGCCGCGGCGTCATGGAGGACGTGTCCCGGCGGCTCGTCAACGAGATGGCGAACTGCATCCAGGCCAATCTCGAGGCGGGCAGAGCGCCCGCCGGTGACGCGACCACGGCCGGAGATCGGATGGTGTTCACCAGCGAGGTGCCCACGCCGCGGGCGCAGACGACGGCCAAGCCGGTCAACGCGTTCGCGCTCTTGTGGCACCTGCTGAAGCTGCGGCTGGCCCGGCTTTTCGGGAGGACGCCCTCAGCCTAGCCAGACGCCGGCCGAGGCCGGCGTCACCCTAGGAAGACGCCCAGCATCAGGTCCCTGTTGACCCAGATGTTGGGCTGCGTCCAGCTCTTGCCGTTGACGCCGAAGATGGTCACCGTGGCGTCGAGGATCTGGAAGAAACGGTTCTTCATCAGGATCTCGTTGTGCATGGCCGGCTCGGTCGCCTTCGGAAACTCCGCCGCGCCGGTGACCATGAACGCCGGCGCCTGGAACATGACGTAGCGCCGCATCATCTCGGCCACCAGGTCGGGCGGAGGCGGCTCAGGGTCGATGGTCCGGATGCCGCCGATGAAGTCCTTGTTGAAAAGGCCCTCCGGCACGCCGCTGAGCGGCACCGCTCCGGGCACCAGCGGCTCGGCGCTGACGTTGCGGAGGTGAAAAAGCGGTTCGGGGTCGTTGATCGTCTCGCGCAGCCGGCCGCCGCGGACCTGGATCTCGGCGGTGATGCGCTCGAAGGACGTGAGCACGTCGACCTTGCTCCACGACAGGTTGGCGGCGGTGAAACCCCCTGACGGGCTCGACATCAGCGGGCAAGGATAACTCGCAGGCACGTTGGTTCAGCCCAGAATTGAGCGCCGTGGACCTGCACGCCTTCATCTCCCGGTCGAGCGAGCGAGGCCGGGGCGAGGCGGTGGCGGTGAAGGACCTGGTCGACGTGCGCGGCATGGTCACGACCGCGGGCGGGATCATCCTGCCCAACGTGCCCGCGGCGGAGGACGCGCCCGTCGTCGCCCGCCTGCGCCAGGCCGGCTGCGTGTTCGTCGGCAAGGCCAACCTGCACGAGTTCGCCTACGGCGTCACCAACGTCAACCCGCACTACGGCACCGCGCGCAACCCGCACGACCCCGGCCGGGTCGCGGGCGGATCGTCCGGCGGCTCGGCCGTCGCGGTCGCCGCCGAGCTGTGCGACTGGGCGGTCGGCAGCGACACCGGGGGCTCGATCCGCATCCCCAGTTCGCTGTGCGGGGTCGTCGGCTTCAAACCCGCGTTCGGCAGCATCGACCTCGCCGGCGTGATCCCGCTTTCGCACTCGTTGGACACCCTCGGCCCCATCGCGCCGGACGTGGCGACGGCGGCGCGCGCCTATTCGATGATGTCGGGCGAAGCCGTATCCCTCGAGGGCCTCGAGCGGCCGCAAATCGCGGTTCCGGCGGGTTGGGTGAAAGATCTGGACGAGCCCACGGAGACCGCATGGAGGTCGGTGTCGGCCGGGGTTCCCGAGGTGGATTTCGGCGACCGCGAGGCGGTGCACCAGGCCGGGCTCACGATCCTTCTCTTCGAGGCGGCGGCCTACCACCGTCGCTGGGCGCACGAGGTGCCCGAGAAGTACGGCGCCGATGTGCTGCGCCTGATCCGCCGGGGCTTCGAGATCTCCGAGGCCGACTACCGGACGGCCCTGTCCGATCGCGCGCGCCTGGCCGCCGAAGCACGCCGGATGATGGCCGGCATCGACGCCCTGGTCCTGCCCGCGACCGCGATCGTGGCGCCGCCGGTCGACGCGGGATTCGAGGTGCGTGAGCCGCTTTCGCGGTTCACGCGACCCTTCAACGCCACCTACCAGCCGGTGGCGGTGATCCCGGCGCCGGTTTCCGGCTTGCCGGTCGGCATCCAGGTTGTGGGTCTGACCAACGAAGGCACGCTTCGCGCCGCCGCCTGGCTCGCGCGGTCCTGGCGGTGAGATCGAAGGAGCTCTATCCGGCGATCTTCAGCCGTCACGCCGAGGCCTACGAGCGGCGGCTCGAGCAGATCATGGAGCGCGGCGAGGCGCGAGGCCGGCAGCGCGCGATCGACCTCCTGGAGGCGAGGCCCGGCATGCATGTCCTGGACCTCGCGTGCGGCCCCGGCAACCTGACTGCGCGGCTGGCGCCGCTGGTCATGCCCGGCGGCGAGGTCGTGGGCATCGACCTGGCGCCGGGGATGATCGAGCGTGCACGGCACCGCGGCATCGCCGGTGCGAGGTTCGAGGTCATGGACATCGAGCAGCTGGCGTTTCCGGACGAGTCCTTCGACGCCGCCGTCTGCGGCCACGGCCTGCAGTTCGCGCCCGACCTGGCGCGAGCGCTGCGCGAGACGCGGCGAGTGCTGCGTCCAGGCCGGCCGCTGGTCGCGACCGTGCCGTTGGGCGCTCGCAACACGGACGTCTGGGAGCACCTCGAAAAAGCCGCGGCACGGTGGCTGCCCCCCGCGCCGCCGCGACCGTCCGACAGCGAACAGACGCAGAAGACCGTCCTCGACGCCCAGGCGTTCCGGTCCGCGGCTCGGTCAGCCGGCTTCGGCAGCGCGCGCGTCGAGGTGGTCGACGAGCACGCGCGATGGGCGTCGGCCGAGCAGCTGGTCGATCTCGCGACCAGCTGGTGGGACTTCGCAGCGCGCCTGGAAGGTGTGGGCGAGGCGCAGCGCGAAAACTTCAAGCGAGACGCGATCGAAACGCTGCGCCGGCGCCATCCCGGAGCCATCGAGACCGCCGCCGGCAACCACGTGCTGTACGCGGTCGCCTAACGGGTGCCGGGCCGGCGCCGCGCGGTCTCAAACTAGCGCGTGTCGAACATGCCGCACCCGAGCGTGATGCTCCGCCTCGTCGGGTTTTCGGTCGCGGCCGGGCTCGCGCTCGCGGGCGTCCAGCCGCTGGTGGCGGCGGCCGCGGGATCGGTGGGGATGCAGTGGGCGCTCGGCCTGACGGCGCCCGCAATCCTCGTGGCGGCCCTCGTCTTCGGCGTCGGCCGGCTGTCCGACCGCGGCGACTCGGTCCAGCCGCCCTGGTACTCGGCGTGGCTGCTGCTGCCGGGCTCGTTCCTTCTTGCCGGCGCCGCCGCGATGTGCATCTTCGGCGCGCTGGTGCAGTTTGCCCTGATCCCGTGGACCATGTGGGCGCTCCTGGTCAGCGGCGCGGCCTTTTGGATGGCCGCGCTCGTCCTGGTGCGCTCGCACTCTCACTGATCGCGGCCGAGCTGCCTTTCGATTCTTTCTTCCAGCGCCCAGCGCCGCTCGCAGTCGGCGACCGCGTCGAGGATCTCGCGCATCTGGTCGTCGAGCGGGCGGTTCTGCCGGCGGCCGGCCCGTAGCTCGGCCATCTTCTGCTGGTAGAACCTCGCGTTTTCGCTCATGCACGCAAGGTATGAATTCGACCGCCGGTGCCAAAAGGTGACAAACACCTGAACCCATACGGCCGCGGTACCCGAAGTCGGGTACCTGTCCTTCAGGTGATCGGTGGCGCGGTCGGGGTGGCGGCGCTGGTCAGGCGGTCGCGGATGGCGCGGCGCCCTCGCTCGAGCGCGCGGGGGCCGTCGCCCGCTTTGAAACCGCTGTTGGCGCCGCCGAGGAGGCTGTCGAGCTCCCACGCCAGCTGCTCGGGGTCGACGGCGGGGTCGATCTGGCCCGCCTCCTGCGCCTCTTTGACCGCGCGCTGGATGCTGTAGGACCAGTACGCCTTCTTCTCGAGCACGGAGTCGCGGACGGGACCCGCCTTGCGGCTGTCGAACTCTTCGGCCACCGCCCAGAAGAAGCAGCCTCCAGGAAAGACGCCGCGCTCGACGTAGCTGAGCCAGGAGTTGCAGAGCGCCCAGACCCGGCCGATCCCGCGCGGGGCCTGGAGCGCCGGCCGGATGACCTCGTCCGTGAAGATCTGCGCCGCGGCTTCGACGGTGGCCATGTGCAGCTCCTCCTTCGACCCGAAGTGGGCGAAGAGGCCGCTCTTGCTCATGCCGAGGTCGTCGGCGAGCCGCTGCAGCGAGACCGCTTCGAGGCCCTCGGCGGAGCCGACCCTGGCGGCGTGGGCGAGGATCGACTGCCGGGTCTTCATCCCCCGCAGCCGCCTGCGGTCCGTCGTGTGAAGTGCCATCGATTGCGCTTGATTTTAGCACGACCGTTCGGTTAGTATTGTGATTGAACGAACGATCGTGCTTTTTGTTGGGTGGAGGTTCTGAGCCATGGTGATGATCGAGGGATCGAGAGCGGGGCGGCCGGGGCTGGCAACGCTCGAGGCTTCTGACGGGCCGGCGGTGCTCGGGCTGTTCGGCAGGCTGTCGCCGGAGTCCGTTTACCGCCGCTACTTCACCCCGGTGGTGCGCCGGGACGCGCTTCTGGCGTCGGTGGCTCGGATCGACCACTCTGACCGAGAGGCGATCGCCGCGGTGGCAGGTGGCCAGGTGGTCGGAGTGGTCGAGTATTCGCGCCCGCCCGGGTCGCCGGTGGCCGACATGGCGATCGTGGTCGCCGACGGCTGGCAGAAGCAGGGGCTGGGGACGCGTTTGGTGGCCGCGGCGGCGGCGCGAGCCCTCGAAGCCGGCATCCGGAGCTTCGCGGTCGACATCCAGGGCGACAACGTGGGCGCTCTGCGGCTGTTCAAGCGGGTCGCGCCCGGAGCGCGAATGAAGTTCTCCGCCGGTGTGGGCGAGGCGGTGGTCGCGCTGTGAGCGACCACGAGCGGCTCGAGGTGCTGCGCCGGGTGCCTGAGCTGTCGCTACTGGCGGAAGGGACCCTGCGAGCGCTGCTTCCCTGGTTCGACGAGGTGGCGATACCGGCCGGAGTGGTTCTCGCCGAGGCGGGACTGCTGTGTCACGAGTTCGTGGTCGTGGCCGCCGGCGAGCTCGAAGCGTGCCGGTGGGGTCGCGCGTCGCTGCATGGTCGAGGCGACGCGTTCGGATGGGAGGCGATGCGCGGGCGCGGACGGCACGACGCGACGTTGGTGACGAGATCGCCGTCGCGTGTGCTCGTCATGAGCCACGCGCAGTTTCGTGCCGTCGAAGGGCTCGTGGCCGCAAGTGTGTGCTCGGATACGCCTTCAGCCGCCCGAATACGTGCCGGAGCGCAAACTCGGCCCTGTTAGGACCGGCTCGCACGTCAATGAAGCCGGCGCTCTCCTTGAGGGAGTAGTCGCCGAGCGACCGTATCTCGAAGCCGCGGCCGGCTGCTGTGCCGGCTACGCGAGCTTGATGCGGTTCGCGCGAGGGCCTTTCTGGCTCGGCTCGATCTCGAAGCTGACCCGCTCGCCGCCGGCCAGCGAGTCGAAGTTCACGCTCGAGTCGAGACCGGTCCGATGGAAGAAGTACTCCTTCCCGTCTTCGGCCGCGATGAAGCCGAACCCGCGATCGGAGACCAGCTTCTTGATGGTCCCTGTCGGCATCGCCAAAACTCCTCTTCTCGAAAGCTTGTCCTACGAACGCCCGGGCCCTTTCGAGAAGATCACGACCGCGGCGAACATCACCCGACTACCGGGGACGCAATTACCTTACCACCGGCCTTCGCCGGTGGCGCCTCGATCGTCAGACCGCGAGCAAGGCCACCCCGGCCAGCGTCGCGACGGCCCCCGACAGCTTCACGGCCGCCCGTCCTCGCTCGCCCAGACGCCACACCCCCCACACCGCCACCGCGACCAGCGCGGTCTCGCGCACGGGCGCGACCACCGCCAGCGGGGCGATGCTCAGCGCCCACAAAACCAGGAAGTAGCCGGCCCACATGAAGGCCCCGATCACCGCTGCCTGGCCCCACGTCGGAGACGGCGCCGCCGCGGGCATCCGCAGCCTGCCCAACCTCGACCCGACCCACATGACAATCGGCAGCTCGATCGCCATCAGCGTGAACAGCAGCCAGCCGTAGAACCAGGGCGCGGTCAGGCGGACGCCGATGCGGTCGATCGACGTGTAGGACGCGATGGCGACGCCGGTGAGGAGCGCCGGCAGCGTGGCCTTGCCTCCCGCCTGCGAAATCGTGACCGCCAGGATGCCGACGAGCAGCAGGCCCACGCCGGCGAGCTGCGGCGTCGACAGTCGCTCGCCGAGGACGAACAATCCGGCGGCCACCGCGAGCAAGGGCGCGGAGCCGCGCGCGATGGGATAGACCGCCGACAGCTCACCGCGCCGGTAGGCGGTCGAAAGCAAGACGAGATAGGTCGTCTCGAGCACCGAGGAGACAAGACACACGCCGAGCGCCGCGCCGGGCACATGTGGGCGGCCGAAGATCAGCCACTCGGGGACGAGCGCGACCGTCGCCACCACCGCGCTCATCAACGTGGCGCGGCGAAACGTGGAGAGTGGGTCGCCGCTGACCTTGACGAGCACGTTCCACGTGCCGTGCAGCACGGCGGCCGTGAGCGCGAGCGCAACTCCGGCGAGGATCACGGCGCCTGGCGTCGCGGACGCGCGAGCAGCCGTCCCAGCAGCCGGAAAACCTCCGGGTTGACGACGAGCCCGTTGTGCGAGCCCCACACCGGCAGCGCCGGGATGTCGGGCCGGAGGCACGAGCGGAAGTTCACGACGTCGTCGGTCCGCGTGTAGATCGAGGTCGTGGGCACGAGCGGCGCGAGCTTCAGGTCATACGTGAAGCGACCTTCGGCGTTCAGGCGACGACCGTACGCCAGCTCGTTGGCGGTGCGCACGACGCCGACGGCATGGTGCGTGAGCGCGGCGAGGTCGGTCCAATCGGCGAGCGGCGAGCCGAGCGCGATCACCTGCTCCACGATGTGCGGCCGCCGCTGCGCGAGCACCTTCGCGAGCAGGCCGCCACGGCTGTGGCCGACGAGGCTGACGCGGGCGCCCGTGTCCTTCTCGATGTCGATGACGCGTTGACGCAGCCCGCCGATGAGCTTTTCCGAATGCTGGACGTTGAGCAGGATGCCCGAGAGGTAGGAGCGGTAGCCGATGCGGCCGAGCCAGGCATGCAGGACGCGCAGCGACCAGTCGCCGGCGAGAAATCCCGGAACGAGCAGCACCGGCCGGCCATCGCCGGCCGGGACGCCGCGCCCCCGGAACACCGGGTCCCGGATCAAAGCCGAGAGCTCGCGAATCGCCAGCGGGTCCCACAACCTCACAGCGTGGGATGGTAGGTAACCGGCCGCTCGCTCAGCCGGCGTACACGTTCCCGTCCGAGCTTTCCTGCACCCGAATCGGAGGCAGCGGCGTCGGCGCCGGTCCGGAAAGCACGGCGGCGCCGTTGTTCGGGTCGAACACCGCGCCGTGACATGGACAGACGAGCAGGCGCTGCGACGAGTCGTAGTTCACCTGGCAGCCGGCGTGCGTGCAGATGGCGTCGAAGGCGAACACGCCGTCGGCGGTGTTGACCGCGACCGCCGGGTCGCCGCTCGTCGGGTCGCGGAAGTTCAGGTAACCCTGGCGCTGCAGGTCCGCCACCGTCCCGATCTTCGTGCCGGTGGGAGTCGACGCGGTGGGCGTCGACCCGGCGGTGGGTGTTGTGGCCGGGGTGGTCTGGGGATTGGCCACCGTGCCCGTCGCCCTGATCCGGGGGAGGACGGAAAGGATCCACACCACGGCCACCGCGCCGCCTCCAAGCTGAAGCAGCAGGCGCCGGCGGTCTGGGTCCGCAGGCCGGTCGATCGCGTGCGAGGCGCCGAGCAGCAGCGGCCGCGCCGTCAGGATGCCCTGGTCGCCGACCAGCGCGAGCGTGATCCAGGCGACCGTGTAGATGCTGTCGGAACCGAGGAAGTACGGCTGGATCGTCCAGCTTGCGGTGAGGAAGAAGACGAAGTTCACGACCGCGCCGGCGGCGGCGGCCCAGCGCGTCGCCACACCGGCGACGACCAGCGCGCCGATGACCAGCTCGATGGCGATGACGGCGATGCCGGTGAGCTGCGGCGTGGCCAGGCCGAAGGCCTGCACCAGAAAGCCGATCGGGGAGTGCGCGACGTAGGCCTGCAGCTGGTTGCCGATGTAGGTCGACGATCCGGGCTGTAGAAATCCGGGGTCGGCGATCTTCTGCACCCCGGCGTAGACAAAAGTCACACCCAGGAAGAACCGCAGCGGCAGCGTGCCGTAGGCAAGCCACCTATCGGAAGAAGGCCGGGTTGCAGCGGCAGGCGGTGCAGCCGCCGGCGCCCTCGAGACGGGCGGCCGATGGCCCTTCTTCTTACTCACTGCCCTGTGTACACACCGCCTCGCGTAATGGTTGCACCGCAACGTGGCTTGTTTCTATTCGACAGACAGTATGTTTAAATCATGGGGATGCCGCGCACGTACCGCCTCGGAGCCCGCCAGGCCGGGGTCGAGCGCACCTCCCAGGTCATCCTGGCCGCCGCCCGGCGCCTCCTCGCCGCCGCGCCCCCGGCCGAGATCAGCGTCGGCGCGATCGCGCGGGAGGCCGGCGTGTCCCGGCTTACCGTCTACCAGCGATTCGGGTCCCGGTCAGGGCTGCTCGACGCGATCTCACCCCGGCGATCTCCGGTCGACGACCCGGACCCCGATGCCGACGCCAGGGACGCGCTCCGCCACCACTTCCTGCGCACCTGCGAGGCGTGGGCCACGGCTCCGAGCCTGCACCGCAACCTCCCCGCGCGGCGTGACGGCGACGATGGCATGGAGCGCCGCCTCGCCGAAAGGCTGCTGGCCGCCGACGCCCTCCGCCCCGGCTGCTCCATCCGCGAGGCCGAGGACGTGATCACGGCGCTCAGCTCGTTTGCCGTTTTCGACCGCCTGCACCGGGATGGCCGCCGCTCCGCCGGCGCGATCGCCGACATCCTGATGCGCCTGGCGGGCGGGATCCTGAAGTAGCATGCATGACGCAGTGCGGCATAGAGTCGCCGACCTGGACGGGCCCGTCCACTACCTCGACTTCGGCGGCTCCGGGACGCCCCTCGTCATGGTCCACGGGCTCGGCGGCAACGCGCTGAACTGGATGGCCGTCGGCCCGCAGCTGGCCGAAACCCATCGCCCGCTCGCGGTCGACCTGGCCGGCTTTGGCCAGACGCCGCTGTTCGGACGTTCGGCCACGGTCGCGGCGAACGCTCGCCTGGTTCACGACTTCGTCGAGCAGGTCGCGGGAAGGCCGGCGGTGCTGATGGGCAACTCCATGGGCGGGCACATCGCCATGCTCGAGGCGGCCGACCACCCGGAGTCCGTCTCGTCGGTCGTGCTGGTCGATCCTGCCATCCCGGGTCCCCACGTCCGCAGGCCGGAGCCGCGGATGCTCGGCGCGATGGCGGCGCTGTCGCTGCCCGGCCTCGCCCAGACCCTTCTCGACCGTGAGCTGCGCAGCCTGGGTCCAGAAGGGCTCGTCCGGCGCGCGCTCGAGCTCGTCTGCGCGGACCCGTCGCGTGTCGACCCGGAGATCGTGCAGGCGCACATCCAGCTCACCCGCGAGCGGGAGCACCTGGGGCCGCAGAACCTGCGCGCCTTCATCCAGGCCAGTCGCTCGATCGGCATTCGCATGGCCGACCCTCGCTTCTGGATGCGCGCCGCCGCCGTCAAGGCGCCGGCCCTGATCGTCCACGGCAGCCTCGACAGGCTGATCCCGGTCGCCGCGGCGCGAGAGCTCCACCGCAGGCGCCCCGAGTGGGAGCTGAAGGTCCTCGAAGGTGTCGGGCACGTACCGATGCTCGAAACGCCGGACCGCTTCATGGACGCCGTGGATGCGTGGACGGCGCATAGAATCCATTCCGCCGCCGCCGCGTCCTGATCGAGAAGAGGAATAGTGGCCACCGCCTCCGAACCACCACATAGCAGGCGCCCCGGGAGGCTGCAGGCGACGGCGTCCGTGCTGCCTCACCTCCGGCGCCTGGGGCGATGGGATCCCATCCCGCCGATGTGGCTGGAGGGACGCTTCTACCTCGAGTTCCTTCGCCTCATCACCGACCCCGTGTTCCGGGGCGACGACGTGCCTCCAGGGCTACGCCGTCCGGTGCTGTTGATTCCCGGCTTCCTGGCGGGCGACTGGACGCTGGGCACGCAGCACGACTGGCTGAAGCGCATGGGCTACCGCCCACGCCTCGCCGGCGTCGCCTTCAACGTCATGTACTCGGAGGTCATGCTGCGGCCGCTGCTCGACACGCTGCTGGCGATGCACCGGAAGACCGGGTCGCGCGTCTCGCTCGTCGGCCACAGCCGCGGCGGGGTGCTGGCCAAGGTGCTGTCGCACCGCAGGCCCGACCTGGTGGAGCAGGTGATCACCCTCGGCTCGCCGCTCAACGACCCATTCGACGTGCACCCGCTGACGATGGCGGGCGTGCACGCAGCGCACTTCTTCAACGCCGTCCGTTACCGGCACAACGGCTCGGTCGAGATGCGCTTCCTCCGCGACTTGCGCGCCGCCCCCCGCGTGCCGACGACGTCGATCTACTCGCGTTCCGACGGCGTCGTCAACTGGAAGGCCTGCCTGCGCCCGGACGTCAACGCCATCGCGGTGCACGGCAGCCACGTCGGGCTGGCGCTGAACCCCGAGGTGTACCGCATCCTCGCCCACCTCCTCCCCGCACCCTGGCGCCACACATAGACCGGTAACATCGGATGCATCGCGGGAGCTGGGTCACGTGCCCGGCTGAGAGGGTCCTCCGGACCGACCGCCAAAACCTGAACTGGGTAATGCCAGCGGAGGGAAAAGCCGTGAGCGACATCGCCGCCCGTCCTGTCGAGAGCGACGTCTTCGGCAAGGTCGAGACGCACGGCATCGACCCGATCTCCGCCGCCGAGCGGCATGGTCGCCCGCGCGAGCTCGCGTTTCTCTGGGCCGGCGCCTTCGTCAACTACGCGAGCCTGTTCACCGCGAGTCTGCTCATCACCTATTACGGGCTCGGTGTGTGGGACGGGCTCGCCGCCACCGCGCTGGGCACCGTCGCCGCCGCCATCGTCCTCGGCCTGCTCAGCAACACGGGGCCCCGCTCCGGCCTGCCGCAAATCGTGTTCACACGCCGCATCTTCGGCCTGCGGGGCTCGTACCTCGGCGCCGGGCTGACGCTGTTCCTCGCGGTCGGTTGGTTTGCCGTCGACTGCGTCATCGCGGCTCAAGCCGGGGCGCAGCTGTTCGGCGGCGCCAATCGCGCGCTGACGTTTGCGCTCGTGCTGGTCATCGCCGCGGCCAGCGTCGCGGTCGCGATCTTCGGTCACCAGACGATCAAGGTGCTCGAGACATACGGCGCGATCACGTTTGCCGTGCTGTGCGTCGCGCTCTTCCTTTTTCTGGCGCCGCAATTTCACTGGACGCAGCAACCGGCCGTCTCGGGCGCCGACTACGCCGGCGCATTCGTGCTCGGCTTCATGACCTGCTTCGCCCTTGTGGCGTCGTGGTATCCCTTCGCCAGCGATTACTCACGCTACCTGCCCGAGTCGAGCCCGACCCGCGCGATCACGTTGTGGCCGGTGGTCGGCATCGCGACGCCGATGATCCTGCTCGGGCTTTTCGGCCTCCTGCTGCCGACGATCGACATGAAGCTCGCGTCGGGGCAGGGAGTGCTCGCCGTCATCAGCACGCACGCGCCGCCGTGGGTCGCTGTGCCGTTCTTCGTCTTCATCGTCGTGGGCGAGGTCTGGGCCAACTACCTCGACGTCTACACGGCAGGCCTGGTCACCCTGGCCATGGGCGTGCGTTTGCGCCGGTGGCAGACCGCGCTCGGGTGTGGCGTCCTCGGCGCCGCCCTCGCCACCTACGCGGTGCTGATCAGCGACTTCCACGTCGCGTATGAGGACTTCCTCATCCTCACCTATCTGTGGGCGCCCGCCTGGGCGGCGGTCGTGCTCTTGAGCTTCTTCGTCTTCGAGGGCAGGGCACGTCCGACGCTCGCGCTGGTCGCCTGGCTCGCCGGCACCGCGACCAGCCTGCTGTTCGTCAACTACGCCAACCTCTTCGGCAACGTCTTCACGAGCGCGAGCTTCTTCAACGCCGGGCTCATCAGCTCGCTGCACGGCGCCGACCTGTCCGGGCTCGTCAGCGTCGCCGTCGCGGCGGCGGTCTACTGGGCCGGCCGTCGGGTCGCAGCGTGAAGCTTCGTGTGGCGCTGACGGTCGCGGGGTCGGACTCCGGCGGCGGCGCCGGCGTCCAGGCCGACCTGAAGACATTCGCCGCGCTCGGCGTCCACGGCACGTCCGCGATCACGGCCATCACGGCGCAGAACACCGTCGGCGTGAGCGACATCCTCGAGCTGCCCACGTCGTTGATCCGCGCGCAGATCGACGCCGTGGTCATGGACATCGGCGTCCAGGCCGCCAAGACAGGGATGCTCGCGAGCGCGGCGATCATCGAGTCCGTGGCCGAGGCGGTCGAGCAGCACCGCATCCGCAACCTGGTCGTCGACCCCGTGATGGTGGCCAAGGGCGGCGCCAAGCTGCTGCGCGACGATGCGGTCGAAGCGCTGCGCGGGCGGCTCCTTCCGCTGGCGGCGGTGATCACGCCGAACCTGCCCGAGACGCAGGTCCTCCTGGGCCGCGAGATCCGCACCGTCGATGAGCGACGCGCCGCGGCGCGCGAGCTCGTGAGCCTGGGCGCCAGGGCGGCGGTGGTCAAGGGCGGCCACGCCGCCGACGTCACCGACGTCTTCTTCGACGGCTCGGAGCTGGTCGAGCTGCCCGCCCGTCGCGTCGACACCGGCAACACGCACGGAAGCGGCTGTGTCTTCTCCGCAGCGATCACGGCCTGGCTCGCTCGAGGCGCCGACCCGCTGACCGCGGTCCGTCAGGCCAAGGAATTCATCACGGGGGCGATCGCGAATTCGATCGAGGTGGGTCACGGCCACGGTCCCGTCAATCCGATGTTCGGAAGGTAAGCTTTTCGTCCGATGAGCAAGCGAAAGCGCGGCCCACGGCCCCCGGCGGAAGACCCGAGCGACGACGACACGGCCAAGGACGACATGGTCCACGTGACCCCCGACCTCCTCGCCGGAGGCCCGGACATCTTCGCCTCGCGGAAGTCCGCAGAACCGGCCGAGCCCGTCGTCGACCCACCCGCCGAGACCACGGACGCGACTCCCGAACCGCCTCCCGCTCCGTTCGAACCGACCGAGGCGAGCACGACGCCCACGCCTGAGGAGCCCGCCGCCCCCGCACCGCCGAGCGCGCCACCGCCGCCGCCCTACGTCGCGGCCACCCCGTATCCGGCGCGACCGCGGCGCGGCAGCTCGAGCGCCGCCCTCGGCGTCGTGCTCGTCGTGCTCGGGATCTTCGCCCTGGCGATCGCGCTGACGGGCTACGACCTCAGCGAGAACGGATGGCCTCTTTTCATCCTCATCCCGGGCCTGACGCTGCTGGTCGCCGGCTTCATCAGCTTCGGCTCGGTCGCAACCGTGCCCGGAGGCATCGTGACCATGCTCGGGCTGGTCCTATCGGTCACGAACAGCACCGGCCACTGGGCGGTGCTCGCCTACGCGTGGTCGCTGGTCGTGCCTTTCGGCGTCGGTCTCGGCATCTACCTGCAGGCGTTTCGCGACCGCGACCAGAGAGGGCTGCACACCGGCCGGACTCTGCTCTTCATCGGCTTCATGATCTTCTTGATCGGCTTCGTTCTTTTCGAGTCGATCCTCGGCATCAGCGGCCGGGACACGTTTGGACCCGTGAGCAAAGCGGCGCTGCCGGTGCTGCTGATCATCGTCGGCGTGATCCTCTTCTACCGCAGCGTGCAGGCGAGCCGGCGCGCCTAGAGGGTCACCAGCCGCTTCTCCAGGCCCGCAAGCGTGATCTGGTAGATGGCGCCCTCGCGGTAGGTCCGGAAGCCCATCGTCCGGTTGATCTTCAGCATGGGCGCGTTCGAGCCCGCATTGTCGGTCGAGATCCACTCGACCTCCCGGTGGCGCTCCCGCAGGTGCAGGAGCATCGCCGCTTTGATCCACTTGCCAAGCCCGCGTCCGCGCGCGTCAGCGCGCACGCCGGTGAACCACTGATAGACGATCGTCCGGTGGTGCGGCGCCCACCCGGTGTCCGTGATGCCGGAGATGACGCCGCTCGGCTCGCGGGTGAGCACGGTGTGCTGGACCGTGCCCAGCACGGCCAGGCGCGCGTAGAACTCGCGCATCTGGTCGGGGGTGATGACGATCGTGCCGTGGTCGAGTCCCTCGAAGGGAATCGTGTTCAGCAGGCTCGAGAGCTGAGGTGCGTAATCGGCCCACATGGCCTCCGGCAGCGGTCCGTCGTAGATCTCCATCCGCGTCTGCGGCGAGCGAGCCTTGCCTTCTTCGACCCAGCGTTCGAGCATCGACCAGTCGACCGCCGAGAGCTTGAGCCGGCTCTCGATGTTGGTCATCTTCGGCTCTGCGCCGGCCCATCTGGCGAACTCGTGCCCCGGTTCCTCGTCCGCCCACAGGCTGACCGTGGTCGCGCCGCAGGCACGCATACGGTCGACGATCACAGGCAGAAAGGAGGTGCCGACGCCCTGACGCCGGTGCTCGGGCAGGACGTAGAAGTCCGCGTCGTACAGGTGCTTGTTGGTCTCGTACTCCGGTGACCGAGGCGTCACCGTCTTCCCGTCGAGCCAGCCGAGCATCGTCCCGTCGCGCGACACCTCGAAGCGCTCGTGCGCCTCGAATGGGTCGACCCGCTTCATCAACGTCTCTTCCTCGGCGTCGGGGCTGAGGGGATCGTCGGGCCGCGACGCCTTCTGTCTGGCGCGCCGAAACACGTGGTATCGCGCCCAGAAATCGCGGCCTGCCGCGGCCGGGTCGACCGAGACCGGCGTCACCTCACCCACCATTGCCATGCCCGATATTCTCGCAGGCACACATGACGAGGCCTTTCAAGGTCGGCGTGACCATCCACCCTCAGCAGTGCACGATCCAGGAGTTGCGCGACGCCTGGCGGCGCGCGGACGACCTCGGCGTCGACAGCATCTGGTTCTGGGACCACTTCTTTCCGCTCTACGGCAACCCGAACGGCAACCAGTTCGAGTGCTGGTCTGTGCTGGCGGCGTGCGCCGTCGACAGCCATGCGCCGCAAATCGGGCCCATGGTGTCGTGCGCCGGCTACCGCAACCCCGACCTGCTCGCCTACATCGCCGGGACGGTCGACCAGCTGTCGGGCGGCCGCCTGGTGCTCGGTCTGGGGGCGGGGTGGTTCGCGCGCGACTACGACGAGTACGGCTATGAGTTCGGCGAGACCCGTGACCGCGTCCGCCTGTTCCGCGAGGCGCTGCCCCGGATCAAGCGCCGCATCGCCCGTCTCAAGCCCGGTCCGGCCGGCAGGCTCCCGATCCTGATCGGCGGTGCCGGCGAGCGGGTGATGCTGCGCCTCGTCGCCGAGCACGCGCAGATGTGGAACGCGATCGGTACGCCGGACCAGTACGCGCGGAAGTCCGCCGTGCTGGACGAGTGGTGTCAGAAGGTCGGTCGCGACCCCAAAGAGATCGAGCGCACGGCCAACGTGCCCACGCCGACGGGCAAGGACGTCGAGGCCTGGCTGGGTGCGGGGCTGCAGCACTTCGTCATGCGCATGGCCCATCCCTTCGGGACGAAGGACGTCGAACGGATGGTCAGGCTGCGGGATTCGTGAGCTACAACGCAGCCGGAGCTTATTTGTGAGCCGGCCACTAACACTTCCTCGGCCCCGGCCATAGCATTCGCCTCACCACACCCTCTTCGCGGCGCGAGCCTCCTGGGTCACCCCAGGAGGCTCGTTTATTTATTTCTTGACGAGGTGGAGTAGCAGGCCCGATTCATTCGGGCCGTCACCCAGGCGCGCATCGCCAGACGCCGCCAGGCGTGGCTTGTGGAAGGAGGGGGCTCGCGGGGGAGGCCTGCCTCCCCTGCGAAATCAGGCGACCTTGACGGCGTTGACCAGCTTGGTCAGCGAGTCCTTGGCGTCGCCGAAGAACATCAGCGTCTTGGGCCCGAACATGAGGTCGTTGTCGATCCCGGCGAATCCCGGCCGCATCGACCGCTTCATGAAGATGATGTTCTTCGCCTGGTCGGCGTTGAGGATCGGCATGCCGTAGATCGGGCTCCCGGGCGTATTTCGGGCCGCGGGGTTGACGACGTCGTTGGCGCCGACGATTAGAGCCACGTCGGCGTTCTTGAAATCGTCGTTGACCTGGTCCATCTCCTTGAGCTGCTCGTACGGCACGTTCGCCTCGGCGAGCAGCACGTTCATGTGTCCCGGCATTCGTCCCGCCACCGGGTGGATCGCGTACTCGACGTCGACACCACGCTTCTCGAGGACGTCCGCCAGCTCACGGGCGGCGTGCTGCGCCTGCGCGACGGCGAGCCCGTAGCCGGGGACGATGATCACCCGCTGCGAGTACGCGAGCAGGGTGCCCAGATCCTCGGCCGACGCCGACCGCACGCTGCGGCCACCCTGCGCCCCCGCCGCCGCAGCGGCGCCGGTCTGCACCTTGCCAAAGGCGCCGAACAGGATGTTGCCCAGCGAGCGGCCCATGGCGTCGCTCATCAGCTTGGTCAGCAGTGAACCGGAAGCCCCGACCAGAGTGCCGGCCACGATCAGCGCGAAGTTGTTGAGCGTGAACCCGCTTGCCGCCACAGCCAGGCCGGTGCAGGCGTTGAGCAGCGAGATGACGACCGGCATGTCCGCGCCGCCGATGGGAAGCACGAACGCGACGCCCAGCACCAGCGCGAGCACCATCAGCGCGACGAACGAGAACGGCACCGACGCTATCGCCAGCACCGCGATCGCAAATCCGATGACGCCCAGCGCGAGGAGCAGGTTCACGACCTGCTGACCGGGATATGTGATCGGCGTCCCGGTCATGAGCTCCTGCAGCTTCGCGAACGCGACCAGGCTGCCGGCAAAGGAGATCGAGCCGATGGCGATGCTGAGGACGCTCGGCAGAAGCTCCGCAAAAGCCGGGTGCACGCCGAACTTGAGGAGCTCCGCGACCGCGACCAGGGCCGCCGCGCCCCCGCCCACCCCGTTGAACAGGGCGACCATCTGCGGGATGGCGGTCATCTTCACCACGCGCGCACCGACGGTCCCGACGGCGGCGCCGATCACGACGCCGACGGCGATGATCACGATGCCCACGCTCGTGAAGTGCAGGAGCGGGATGGTCGCGCCGAGCGCGATCACCATCCCCACAGCCGCCGTGAAGTTGCCGTTGCGCGCGCGCTTGGGGGAGCTGAGCTGGCTCAGGCCGAGGATGAAGAGAACCGCGGCGACGAGGTATGCGAGCGCGATGAGCACCGTCATCTCTGCGGCTTCTGCGCTGCGCCCTGCGCGCGCCCGGCGGGTGCGCCCTGCCCGCCGCCCCCTGCCCGTCCCCTGAACATCTCGAGCATCCGGTCCGTGACCACGAATCCGCCGACGACGTTGGTCGTGGCCAGGACCACCGCGACCAGACCGAGCACGATGGTCAGCGGCGAGTCCGCTCCGGCGGCGATGAGGATCGCCCCGACCAGGATGATCCCGTGGATCGCGTTGGTGCCCGACATGAGAGGCGTGTGCAGGATGGTGGGCACCTTGGAGATGACCTCGTAGCCGATGAAGATCGCGAGCACGAAGTACGTGAACTCGGTCAGCAGCTGCGTCGTCATGCCGCGTCCACCGTCTGCCGGGCACGCTCGTTGACGATCTCGCCGCCGTGGGTGACGCATGCGCCTTTGGTGATCTCGTCGTCGAAGTCGAGGTTGATCGCGCCGTCCTTGACGAGGTGCAGGAGCAGGTTGGCCACGTTGCGCGCGTAGAGCTGGCTCGTGGTCAGCGGCATGGTCGAGGGGATGTTGCGCGTGCCGATGATGGTGACGCCGTCGACGTCGACCTCCTCGCCCGGCCTGGTCAGCTCGACGTTGCCGCCGGTCTCGGCCGCCAGGTCGACGATGACCGAGCCCGGCCGCATGCCTCGGACCATCTCGCCGGTCACGAGCAGCGGCGCGCGGCGGCCCGGCACCGCGGCCGTGGTGATCACCACGTCCGACTTGGCGACGTGCTCGCCGATCAGCTCGCGCTGCTTGCGCAGGAACTCCTCGGACTGCTCGCGCGCGTAGCCGCCCTCTCCCTCCTGCGTCTCCAGCGGCAGCTCGATGAAGGTCGCGCCGAGCGACTGCACCTCCTCCTTCACGGCCGGTCGCACGTCGTAGGAGGACACGACCGCGCCAAGGCGGCGGGCGGTGGCGATCGCCTGCAAGCCGGCGACTCCGGCGCCCATGACCAGCACGCGCGACGGGGCCACCGTGCCGGCGGCGGTCATCATCATCGGGAAGAACTTGCCGAGGTGCTCAGCCGCCATCAGCACGGCTTTGTAGCCCGCCGCGGAAGCCTGCGAGGACAGCGCGTCCATCGACTGCGCCCGGGAGATGCGGGGCAGCAGCTCCAGGCTGAATGCGGTCACGCCTCGCCGGGCCAGGGCCTTGACGATGTCGCCCTGGGTCGCCGGCTGGAGGAAGCTGATGAGCACCGCGTCCCTCGCCAGGAGCTCGACCTCGCTCGGCATCGGCGCCTGGACCTTGAGCACGGCGCCGGCGTCCTGGAGCAGGTCGGCGGCATGGGTCACGACCTTTGCGCCCGCCTGCTGGTAGGCCGCGTCGGCGATGAAGGCGCCGGCCCCCGCATCCGCCTGGATGGCCACGTCGAGCTTGGCCGCGACCAGCTTGGCCGCGGTGTCCGGGACGAGGGCGACGCGCCGCTCGTCATGGGTCAGCTCCTTGGGCACGGCCACCTTCACGACGAGGGGAATGTAAGCAATAGAGGCCGGTCCTTGCACGCGCGTAGAATTTCTGACTCGCCCCTCCGAAGTGACCGAACCCATCGTCAACGACCTCACCATCCAGGCAGCGACCGTCAACGGTTCCGGCAGCCAGACCGCCAACCTGGTCCTGACCCGAGCCATCTTCCACATGGGCATCCCGGTCGCGCCCAAGAACGTCTTTCCCTCCAACATCGAGGGCCTGCCCACCTGGTACCAGCTGCGGATCACGCCTGAAGGCCACATGGCGCGGTCGGACAAAGTCGACATCCTGGTCGCTTTCAACGTCGCCACGTGGCGCGAGGACCTCAAGTCGGTGCGGAGCGGCGGCGTCGTCATCCATGAGGAGGCGTTCTCCACGACCGACGTCCGGAGCGACCTCATCTACTACCCGGTGCCGTTCGCCAAGCTCGCCAAGTCGAAGATCCAGAGCGACACGCTGCGCAAGCAGCTGGCCAACATGATCTACGTCGGCGTGGTCGCCGGGCTGCTCGGCGTGCCGTGGGAGGCGGTGGAGCACGGGGTCAAGCGCCAGTTCCTGGCCAAGCCCAAGGCGGTGCCCGTCAACCTCGAGGCGATCAAGGTCGGCTACGACTACTGGCAGGACAACTTTTCCAAGCGCGATCCGTACCGTCTGGAGGCGATGACCGGCGCGGTCGACGGCAAGGTGCTGGTCGAGGGCAATCAGGCGGCGGCGCTCGGCGCGCTGATGGGCGGGGTGACGGTGGTCGCCTGGTATCCCATCACGCCTTCGTCTTCACTCTGCGAATACCTCATCGCCTATGCCGACCGCTTCCGCGTCGACGCCAGGACCGGTGAGAAGCGGATCTCCGTGGTGCAGGCCGAGGACGAGCTGGCGGCGGTCGGCATGGCGATCGGCGCGGGCTGGGCCGGTGCCCGGGCGATGACGTCCACCTCGGGCCCCGGCATCTCACTCATGGCGGAGTTTTCGGGCCTTGCCTATTACGCCGAGGTTCCGGTAGTGGTCTTCGACATCCAGCGCATCGGGCCCTCGACCGGGCTGCCGACGCGCACGTCGCAGGCCGACCTCGGCTTCGTGTACACGCTGTCGCACGGCGACACGAAGCACCTGGTCCTCCTCCCCGGCTCGGTCGAGGAGTGCTACGAGTTCGCGCGCGACGCCTTCGACTACGCGGACCGTTTCCAGACGCCTGTCTTCGTCCTTTCCGACCTCGACCTCGGCATGAACCTTTGGATGACGCCGGAGTTCAAGTACCCGGAGAGGCAGTTCGACCGCGGCAAGGTGCTGGACAAGGCCGACCTCGAGAAGCTGGCCGGCGACTGGGCCCGCTACCGTGACGTCGACGGCGACGGCGTGCCGTACCGCACGCTGCCGGGGACCGATCACCCCGCGGCCGGCTATTTCACCCGCGGCTCGGGCCACGACGAGAGCGCGCGCTACACGGAAAGCGCGGACGCATACGCGCGCAACATGGACCGGCTGGCGCGCAAGCTCGAGACCGCTCGCCATGCGCTGCCTGCGCCGGTGGTCGACGAAGCGGGCCGCAAGGTGGGCCTGATCGCCTTCGGCTCGAGCGACGCGGCGGTGAAAGAGGCGCGCGAATCCGTGGAGGTCGACTACCTTCGCGTGCGCGCGCTGCCTCTGAGCGACGAGGTCGCGAGGTTCGTCTCGCGCCACGAGCGCGTCTACGTGGTGGAACAGAACCGCGACGGCCAGATGTACGACCTGGTCCGGCTCGCGCTGCCCGCGGCGCTTGTCGACAGGGTGCGCTCGATCCGCCATTACAACGGACAGCCGATTCCCGCGGCCGCCATCGTGGAGCCGCTGAAGCAGCAGGAGATGGTCCCCGCATGAGCACCACTGTCAACCGCGCCGGTCTATCCCGCGACGCTTACAAGGGAGCCGCGACCACGCTATGCGCCGGCTGCGGCCACAACTCGATCACCAACCACATGATCAAGGCGCTGTACGAGCTGGGCGTCGAGCCGCACCTGCTCGCCAAGATGTCGGGCATCGGCTGCTCGTCGAAGACGCCGGCCTACTTCGTCGAGACCGCGCACGGCTTCAACGGCGTCCATGGGCGGATGCCCGCGTTGACCACCGGCGCGCACCTGGCGAACCGGCAGCTGATCATGCTGGGCGTCTCCGGAGACGGAGACACCGCGTCGATCGGCCTCGGCCAGTTCATGCACATGATCCGGCGCAACGTCGACTGCACCTACATCATCGAAGACAACGGCACCTACGGCCTCACCAAGGGCCAGTTCTCGGCCACCGCGGACCTCGGCTCGGTGCAGAAGAAGGGCGCGGTCAACACGTTTCAGCCGATCGACCCGTGCGCGGTCGCGCTCGCGCTCGGATGCTCGTTCGTCGCCCGCTCTTTCAGCGGTGACGGCAAGCAGGTCGTGCCCCTGATCAAGGCCGCGATCGCCCACCGTGGGACGGCGATCCTGGACATCATCTCGCCGTGCGTGACCTTCAACGACCACGACGGCTCGACCAAGAGCTACAGCTGGGTCAAAGACCACGAGGAGTCGATCGCCGACGTCTCCTTCATCCCGTTCTTCGAGGAGGTGCAGGTCGACTACGAGCCGGGCACCGTGCGCGACGTGCGGCTGCACGACGGCTCGCACATCGTGCTCAAGAAGCTGGGCGACGACCACGACCCGACCGACCGGCGCGCGGCGATCCGCGTCATCGAGGAAGGGCGGGCGGAAGGCCACCTCGTGACCGGGCTGCTGTACGTCGACACGAAGATGGACGACTTCATCACCACGGAGCACATCCCCGAGCGGCCGCTGAAGGACCTCGGCGAGGAGGAGCTGCGCCTCTCGCGCGACCAGTTCGCGCAGTTCATCGGCGAGTTCGCCTGAAAGCTCCGCTCCACGCGACCCCTTACCAGCTGCGCAAGGGGACCCGTCTGGTTGCAGAAAAGGATCCCGCGCTCGGCCGGCTGATCCAGCGCAGCGGGGCGATGTCGCTCGACATATCGGAGTCGGACGGGTTCGGCGCCCTGGTTCGCTCGATCATGTACCAGCAGCTCGCCGGCGCGGCGGCGACCGCCATCCTGGGCCGTTTCATGAAGCTGTTCGAGGAGGGCCTCGACCCGTCGGCCGTGCTCGGCCTCCCAGTGGGCGCCATGCGGGCCGCCGGCGTCAGCGGGCCCAAGGAGGCGGCGATCACGGACCTCGCACGCAAGGTCGCCGACGGCACAGTGCCCCTTCACGACGTCGACTCGCTCTCCGACGACGAGCTGAAGGCGCGCCTCGTGCAGGTCCGTGGCATCGGGCCGTGGACGGCGGAGATGTTCCTCATCTTCCAGCTCCGACGCCTGGATGTCTGGCCGGTGGACGATTACGGTGTGCGCAAGGGCTGGACGATGATTCACCGCAAGCGCGAGCTCATAAAGCCGAAAGCCCTGATGACCGAGGGTGAGAAGTTTCGGCCCTACCGCACGATCGCGGCGTGGTACTGCTGGCGGGCGGTAGAGAATCTTGTGCTGCCGACGTGATCACGCTCCCGGAATCGTCTGCAGCATTCCGGTCGGCGACGTGGGACGACCTCGCGCCCTACTACGACGACCTGGCGGCCCGCAGGCTGGACCTGGCGAACGTCGAGTCGTGGCTCGAAGACTGGTCGCGCTTCGAGGAGCTGCTGACCGAGGCCGGGGCGCTCTCGCATTTCGCGTACTCGTGCAACACCGCCGACCACGAATCCGAGCGCGCATGGCTGAGGTTCGCCAGCGAGATCCGGCCCCAGGCCGAGAAGGCGCGAACGCGTCTGCGCCGGCGCCTGGTCGAGCTGGGCTACACGCGTCCAGACCTCGAGGTCGTGATTCAGAAGTTCCGCAACCAGCTCGAGCTGTTCCGCGAGGAGAACGTGCCGGTCTTCGGTGAGCTGGCGAAGGTCTCGACCGAGTGGTCCAAGACCGTGGGGGCGATGACCGTCGACTGGGACGGCGAAGAGAAGACCCCTCAGGCGATGGCGCCGTACCTTGAAGTCAACGACCGGGCGGTGCGCGAGCGTGCGTTCCGCGCGATGTTCCAGCCGTTCATCGAGCAGCGCGGCGTGCTAGCCGGCTTCTTCGACCGCATGTACGACATGCGCCAGCAGATCGCCAGGAACGCGGGGTTTGACAATTACCGCGACTACGCGCACCGGGAGAAGAACCGGTTCGAGTACACGCCCGAGGACTGCTTCCGGTTCCACGC
This sequence comes from Candidatus Dormiibacterota bacterium, assembly GCA_035689485.1. Classification (GTDB taxonomy): domain Bacteria; phylum Chloroflexota; class Dormibacteria; order Dormibacterales; family Dormibacteraceae; genus 40CM-4-65-16. The sequence continues at coordinate 36,763 of DASSLL010000067.1, forward strand.
CGCCGTGGAAGAGGTGGTCAAGCCGGCGGCGAAGCGCCTGATGGCACGCCGGCGTCGGCACCTGGGCGTGGACCGGCTGCGACCCTGGGACCTGTGGGTCGACCCCAAGGCCCGGCCGCCGCTGCGACCTTACGCCGACGTGCACGAGTTCATCGGGCGCGCCGGCGAGGTGTTCGGCCACGTCGACGCCGACTTCCGTGGGTACTTCGAGCGCATGGCCGCGGCGGGCCTCCTCGACCTCGACAACCGCAAGGGCAAGGCGCCGGGCGGTTACTGCGACAGCCTGCCAGCACGCAAGATGCCGCTGATCTTCATGAACGCCGTCGACGTAGACGAGGACGTGCGGACCCTGCTCCACGAGGCCGGGCATTCGTTCCACTCGTTCGAGGCGTCGCGGCTGCCACTGCTGTTTCAGCGCCACCCGGGCGCGGAGATGGCGGAGGTCGCCTCGATGTCGATGGAGCTGCTGGCTTCGCCCTTCGTCGACCGCGCGCACGGCGGGTACTACGACGAGTCCGACGCCCAGCGTTCGCGCCGCGAGTTTCTCGAGGGAGCGGTCCTCTTCTTCCCCCACTGCGCGTCCGTCGACGCGCTGCAGCAGTGGATGTACACGAACCCCGAGGGCCGCGACGCGGACGCCCGAGACGAGAAATGGCTCGAGCTGCGCCGGCGGTTCGAGGACGATTCGGTGGACTGGAGCGGGCTGGACAGGGAGCGCATTGCGCGCTGGTACTTCCAGCCGCATTTCTTCGACTACCCCTTCTACTACATCGAGTACGGCATCGCGCAGCTGGGCGCGCTGCAGGTGTGGCGGAACAGCCTCGGCGATCGCGCCGAGGCGGTGCGCAAGTACCGCGCCGCGCTGGCGCTCGGTGGGACGCGGTCGCTGGGCGAGCTCTACCGCGCGGCCGGGGCGCGGCTGATCTTCGACAGCGAGGGGATGCGCGAGCTGATCGACCTGGCCGAGGAAGAGCTGGCCGGCCTCGACGATTAGCTGTTTCGGATGTCGCGCAGCGGCAGCTTCGGGCCGAACCGCGGCGCGGTGATGCCGGCCAGGGTCAAGAGCCGGATCACGCGCGCGCGATGTCCGCGATACGGCTCGAGGAGCTCCAGCATTCGCGCGTCGGTCGACCGCGGCGTGCCCTCGAGGGCGTAGCCGACGGTGTGAGGGATGTGGTAATCGCCGACGGGCACCGCGTCGGCGTCGCCGAGGGCGACCGACGCGACCTTCGCGGCGGTCCATGCGCCCACGCCACGAAAGGCCCGCATGCGCGCGTACGCGTCGGGCAGCTGCATGTTCACCGTCTCCTCGAGACGCCCGGCACTGCGCGCCGCGCGGACGATGATGTCGGCGCGACGGCGCTCGATGTTGAAGCGGTGGAACGCCCAGTACGGGGTCGTGGCGAGCCTATGCGGGGAGGGCGGCAGCTTCAAAGCGACCGGCCCGGGCGCCGGTTCGCCGAGCGCGTTCACCAGGTGCCGGTAGGACTCGCGCGCCTGCTCGGTCGTCACGAGCTGCAGGATCACCGACGGCACGAGCGTTTCGAACACCGACAGCGTGCGAGGCATGCGGATGCCGCGAATCTCGCGGTGCAGCCTGGCCAACAGCGCGTGCGCCGGCCTGAAACCGCTGTCGTCGTCTTCTTCGCCGCACAGCGCCGCCGCATGGTCGACCGCCCACTGCGCGCCGGGACCCCAGGCCGTCGCCTCGACACCGTCGCCGCGATGCTCCAGGCGAAGCGTCGCCGCACCCTCGGGGGTGCGCGTGGCGCGCCACACCGCGCCGTCCTGGTGACGCATCGAAGGCCCGTAACCGATCGGCGCGAGCGTCAGCGAGAGGTCCAGCGGCCGGCGCGGCTCAAACCACGTTGCGGCGTCAGCGGCCAAGATGCCCGAGACGTTACTTGGTCAGCGGCACCGAAAGTGTGAACGTGCTGCCCTGGCCGGGCGTCGAATCGACGGTCAGGTTGCCGTCGTGCATCAGCGCGATCTCTCGTGAGAGCCACAGGCCAAGTCCGGTGCCCTGCACATGGGCCGACGTCTCGAGCCGGACGAACCGTGTGAACAGCGTCTTCTGGTCCTCGGCCGAGATGCCGACCCCGTGGTCGCGCACGGATACGAGCGCTTTGTCGCCGTCGCGCTTGACGTCGACCTCGATGTCGCTTCCGGTGGTCGAGTACTTGGCCGCGTTGCTGAGCAGGTTTCGCACCACGATCTGGAAACGGTCCGGATCCACGACGGCGTCGACCGCGTGCGGCGGATAGTCCGCCTTGACGTCATGCCCGCTCAGCAGAATGCGCACGCTGTCGATCGCGTCCTCGGTGAGCTCGACCACGTCCGCGGGTCGCCGCTTCAGCGCCAGCCTGCCTTCCTCGAGGCGTGAGGCCTCGATCATCTGCTCGATCATCCAGTTGACCTCGTCGGACTTCGAGATGAGCAGTGGCAGCACCGAGCGAGCCTTGGCCGGCATGTCGCCCATGGCGCCGGAGTCGAGCATCGTCAGGTAGCCCTTGATCACGGTCATCGGCCCGCGCAGCTCGTGCGACGCGATGTTGAGGAAGTCCGTCTTCGCGCGCTCGAGCCCGGCGATGCGCTCGTTCAGCGTCACCCGGTCGAGCCCGGCGATGATGCTCGTGGCGTACTGGCGCAAACGGCCGAGCTCGTCATCGCCGAAGATCGGACTGAGGCGTCCGGTCGTGATCACCATCGCGCCCGGTCCCTGTCGGAGGTCGAGCGGGACGACGATCGACCCGTCCTCGCGCCATGGTCCGCTGCCGTCCGGTGGCGTCGCCCGGTGCGTTATGCGCTTACCGAGAACGCCGGCCTCGTCCTTGCTGACTCCAAGCGCCGCGAGCACCGACCCGTCGCCGTCGATGACAAAGGCCGCATCGCCGCCGACGAGACGCTCCGCCCAGCCGAGCGCGCGGTCGGCCAGAGTGGCCCGGTCGGGGCTGTACAGCAGCAGGTCGTGCAGGGCGAGGCGAAACTGGTCTTCCTCGGGTTGCCGCCAGACGCGGCGTAGCCACGGAGGCGGGAAGAAGGCGACGTACAGAATCGGAACGATGGCGAGGGCCAGAAAGTCGAGGACCAACGAGAACGCATCGGAGACCGAGCCTGCGACTGTGCCCACGATGATCACCACGAGCAATCCCGCGTAGCCGATGCTGAGTGCGCGCAGACGCGCCTTCTCGACCGCCGGCCGGCGCCGAGACACGATCCAGAAGCTGACGATCGGATCGAGGATGCAGTAGCTCCACAGCCCGAGGATCGCGACCACCAGGAGCGATTGCAGCGTCGTGTGAGGCCTGTCCAGGCTGGCGGGCAGCTCGACGACGATCGCGAGCGCCGCCACGACGACGATCGCGGCGGTCACCAAACGCCTCGTCACCGGTTGGAACGGCACGAAGGTGTCGCGAAACATCAAGAGCCCGTATCCCGACGCCAGGAACAGGGCCACCGCGACGTCCGTCGCCGCCTGGCCGGTGAGGCCTGGTGACCCGAACGCATTCGACACCAGGATCACGGTCGCCAGGGAGCCGAGGGCGATCGCGAGGTGGCCGTGGCGGCGGTCGGGCTGCTGGACCCAGCTGACTATCGTCCTGATCGCCAGCAGAGCGAAAGCCACCTCGATGGCCAGCTGAAAGCCGAAAAGCACCTGCGCCACGCCGGCAGAATAGCCTACACGACGATTTTTCAAAGACAACGGGTTTGTACGTCGGATGGGTTACCCGACGAATCGCCAGCGTCTAGGCGGCTGGAAAGAGCTCCACCCCGTTCGGGTCGACGGCAGCTTCGCGCACGCGCCTGACCTCGAAGCCGCGTAGGCCTCGCACCTCCGGGCGCACCGGCGCCGCCCGCCGGCCCTCGAGGACGTTGATCCCGAGGTGGTGGTGATAGCCGTCCCAGCTCAGAAACCTCATGACGTGGCCGGCCTGAGCCATGAGCTCCATGCCCAGCGACTCGTAAAACGCCTGGCTGGCGTCGAGGTCGCCGACGTTCAGGTGCATGTGCCCGAGCACGGTCCCCGGCGAGAACTTCGGCTTGCGCGGGTCCGCGATGCGGAGCAGGCGCTCGAAGTCGAGGTGGTCGGTGCCGATGTTGAGCTGTCCGCGGGGGTACTGCCACTCGCTGCGAGGCCGGTCCGCGTACACCTCGATCCCGTTGCCTTCGGGGTCGTCGAAGTAGAGCGCCTGGCTGACGAAGTGGTCGGCGGTGCCGGTCAACGGGAGCCGCTCCTCCAGCGTGCGCTGGAGGAAGCCTCCGAGCTCCTTCTCGTCCGGAAGCAGGACCGCGAAGTGGTAAAGGCCCGCCGTGTGCCGTGGGCGCTCCTGGCCGTTCGGGAGTGCGGTCAGGCGCAGGATGGGCACGCCGCCGGCGCCGAACGTCGCGTGGGTCTTGTCACCGCTGATCCGCGTCAGTCCGAACCGGTCGTAGAACTCGGACTCGCGCTCGAGGTCGAGGACCTTGAGCTCCACCGTCCCAAGCGGCCACTCGGCCGGGTTCAGTACCAGTAGGTCGGTCCTTCCGAGCGTGAGGCTCCCGCTGGTTCCACCGCCTCGCCCTTGGGTCCGGCGAGCCTCCGCACGACGCTCTCGACCTTGGCGATGAAGCTGTCGTAGTCGTCGTCGGACTCGGCGCGCAGCGGTTCTCCGAAGGTCACGGTCACCGACCCCGGCCTGGGCACGCGGTGAAAGCGCGGCATCACCTCGTACATGCCGTCGACGTAGGCGGGAACGATCGGCACTCCGGTGTCCATAGCCAGAATGGCCGCGCCTTTGCGAAATGCGCCGATGGCGCCGGTCACGGTGAGTCTGCCTTCGGGAAAGATGATCACCGACCAGTTCCGGCGCAGCATGTCTTTCAGATACTCGAGGTGCGGCCGCGCGCCGCCGCCGCGAGGGATGGGAAAAGCGTCGACCGTGACCTGGGCGAGGCGCGCCTCCCACTTGCGCTTGAAGATCGAGTCGGCCGCCGCCACGACGACCGAACGGTTGCGGTAGCGGCGCGGGAGCGCCTCGGCCATCACGACGGCATCGAGCGCGCTGACGTGGTTGGCGACGAAGACCGCGGGACCGTTCAGGGACTTGATCTGATCACGGTCGCGGACGTCGAGCCGGCAGAAGCTCGACAGCGCCGGGAAGAGGAGGCTCGACTGGAGTGCCGCGCGCATGCGGCGCATGCCTTTCGTCCGGGTCCATTGCGCCGTGTCGACCGCCTGGGTTTCCACTTTGCCCAAGAGTCTATGCGCGTTCCACTGCCGCCAGGGTTCACACTTTCGCCATGCAGGCGAGCCGGCTCATCGCCAGCGAGCTGAACGCGCTCAATCGCGAGATGCACGTGGTCTCCGAATCGACGAAGCCTGACGACTGGCTGCGGCGGGCCGTCCCGGGCACCAACCTCCCGGCTTTCACCTTCTGGCACGTCGTGCGAGTCATCGACTCGACGGTGAACATGGGCTTGCGGGGAGGGGCCGAGATCATCGCCACGGAGCCATGGGCGTCCAAACCGTGGAGCCGGCCCGACATCGGGACGGGATACACCGCGGAGCAGGCGGATGAGCTCGCAGCGCAGGTGGTGCCCGCCGAGGTACTCGCGTACGCCGACGCCGTGAGGTCGGAGGTCAGCCAGTGGCTCCGAGCGCTACCCGAGGAGGAGCTGGAAGCCCCGGCACGACTCCTCGACCGGATGCGAGATTTGCCCGCCTACAACCAACCTCCGATCCTCGAGGCCACCGCGGCGTTCGAGGGCCAGCCGGCGTGGCTCGTCCTGGCCTTCGCCTGCTTCGCCCACGGCTGGGGCCACCTCGAGGAGATCAGGGTGCTCGCCCGGGCGGGCCGCCAGGCCGGCTGAGGTCGCTGGAGCTCCGGTAAAGCCACCACAACAGCAGCAACACCGGCGCAGTGACCTCCGCGAGGACGATGTCGCCACCGACGTCATCCGGGTCGCCGTTCTCGATGCCGATGGCGATCAGCTCGACGGCCAGGCTGGCCGCGATAAGCCAGAACAGCCCGGAGCTCCGGCGAAATCGGTTGCGGCCGCTCAGGTACCACGTTCCCGCGACGGCGGCGAGGCCGAACATCGCGAGCTCGTCGACCCGGTGCAGCCACCCTGACTCCTGCGCCAGGTCCGGAAGAAGATCGAACGCGACGATGACGAGGAACGCCGCGGGGATCACGTTGAGGTTGCGGTTGACGGCTTCGCGGTCGGTCATCGTGCGGCCGTCGTCACGCTGCCGCCAGAACGCGTACGCGAGCGTGACGGTGGCGCCGAGGACGGCGATCGCCGCCAGGAGGCGCGAAGGCGTCGATGAAAGGGATGAGCCGATCACGTCACGCCGGCTGGGCGGGTGGTGCCGTTGCGGACCTAGTGCTTTCTCCGCCACTGCGCGAAGGGATCGGCCTTCTTGGCGATCCCCGGCGGGGGCGTTGTCTGCCTGGCGATGCCGGCAGGGTAGGTCTGGGCCGGAGGGTTGAGGCCCGCCCCAGGGCTGCCGCCGCCGGCAGGTGGCGCGTTGGTCGACGGCGGTGCGGCTGAACCGCCACCTCCAGGCGACGGCGATGCAGACGGGGAAGGCGGCGGAGCACTCGCCGGCGGCTGCGCCGGGTTCAGGACTCCTGCCGCCGCAGACCTGCTCTGGCCTGGTACGTACACCTTTCCGTGAACGATCGGTCCCGCCAGGCCGGTGTAGACGAGCGTGACCGTCGCGCCTGCCGCGACAATGCCGGAAACGGAGCGCGAGCTCACCCTGAGCAGCCGCGACGACAGCGGAGCGAGGAAAGGCAGTCCGGCGGAAAGCGCTCCGACTCCGACGACCGGCCACAGCCGACCCACCGAAACGGCGAGAAACGCCCGGACCACGTCCGGGTCGAAGTGACTCCCGGACCGTCGCACGAGCTCCTCACGCGCGGCCATCACGGAAAGTGCGGACCGGTATGGCCGGCCGGCAGTCATCGTCTCGTAGCTGTCCGTGACCGCGACGATCCGGCCGCCCAGTGAGATCGCCCGCCCGCGCAGGCCTTCGGGATAACCGGTGCCGTCGAAACGCTCGTGATGATCGCGGACCGCGGCGGCCCACTCGCCGAGCCATCTGTGCAGCGGCTCGATGATCCGGTAACCCTCGAGGGGATGGTTGCGAAGGCTTTGCCGTTCCTCGTCGTCGGGTCGGTCCGGCTTGTTCAGGGTTTCCGGAGCAACCGCGAGCTTGCCGATGTCGTGCAGCAGCGCGGCCCAGCGGAGACGGTCGGCGTCGCGTCGATCGAGGTGCAGCTCCTGGGCGACCATGTCGGTGTACATGCGGACCCGCTCGGAGTGACCACGAGTCCGACTGTCGTGGAGGCTCAGCGCAACGGCGAGCTCGAGGATGAGCCGGGCCCGGTCTCCGCTCTCCGGGTCAGACCTTTCGCGAAGCCGGCGTAAATCGTCTTCGAGCCGGCGCCGGTCAACGTGTCGCCGAAGGATGGCGATCCTGGACGGAACCGTGTGTGGGAATACAAGGGTGAGGTCGAGGAGCGTCGCGAGCGGCAGAGCCCGCTGCAGCAGCTCCGAGCTCAGCATCCAGGCGGCGATGATCGCGGCCACAAAGACCGCCCACCACGCGACCGCGCCGGACAGGTCGGATGGGTACGAGACCAGCCGGCTGAAGGTGATCGCCACCATGGCGGCGGCAACCGCCGGTGCAAGCGCCACGGACAGCCTGATGGCGGCACGGAGCACTGGGCGGCGGCGCCAGCGGAGCTCAGTCGGATCGACTTCCGCGCGAGCCGCCGGCACTGTGGATGCAGACGCCATCGTCGTCTTGTTCAGCTCCGGTGTCGGGACCTCAACCGTCAATGGACCCCGCTCAGCATCCTCCGCGCAGGACCCGGAGTCAAACCAAACTGTGCTTGTTGGCTGGGGAGGAAGGATTCGAACCTTCAACCTTCTGATCCAGAGTCAGCTGCGCTACCGTTGCGCCACTCCCCAAATCCGGCCGGGAAGTCCGCCGGGCCGCCTCATTCTAAGGACGGCCCGTGAGGGCCTATTCCCGCGTGATGACCACGTCCGGCTTGCGGCTCTTGCCCTCGGATTGGACCGTCATCCTGATCGACACGGACTCCTCGGCGCCCATCAGGCTGCGGAACATGTCCTCCATGAGCGTTTTCGCTCTGTAAAGGTTCACAGCCCAGCCCACACCAAAGACTCGGTCGCTGAAGAGATGGTCAGACTCGGGGTTCCAGTACGCTTCGCGGATCCGCTCCCACGTCGGTGGCCGGAAGTCGTACGGCACCACACCGCCCACCTTGCCCTGCCACGTGCGCTCAGGCGCCGGCTTCGACAGCTCGGTGGCGACGGCCGCGGCGACGAGCGCGAACGCGGTGAAACGAACAAGTCGACGGAGATTGCGCAAAGTCCGCATACTTCAAATGAAGCGTAGTACCACAGTAACCTTGCACGTCTCGAACACGTTGTTGCAGGCGGGGTAGATGGCCAGAAGGCTGACTTCGACGACCTCGTGGCTGCGCTGGCTCACGCCCGGGCTTCAGATCAAGCGCTGGCTGCTGCTCCTGATGCTGGCGGAGCTGGTCCTCGTCCTGGGCGTGGCGTATGCCTTGAAGGAGATCTACCAGACCGCCCGCCTGCCGGGCATCTTCTACTACATCACCCTGCAGCCCCTGCCTTACGTCGTTCGCGCGCTCATCTTCCTGCTCATCGGCGTCGGACTGCTGGTGCTCAGTTATCTCAAGCTCACGCAGTCCGTCCTCGGACCTTTCCTGCCCGGCAACAGCACCGCGAGCGTGGTCGAGGTGATCCACGCGTTTCGGCTCCGCGGCCGTGGGCCGCGCGTCGTCGCGATCGGCGGCGGCACCGGCCTCAGCTCCCTGCTCCGTGGGCTGAAGACCTACACGTCGAACCTCTCCGCCATCGTCACCGTCGCCGACGACGGTGGCTCGTCAGGCCGGCTGCGCGACGAGTACCGCATCCTCCCGCCAGGAGATTTCCGCCAGTGCCTGATCGCGCTCGCCGACGCCGAGCCGTTGATGAAGCAGCTCTTCGACCATCGCTTCAAGGAAGGCTCGCTCGACGGCCACGCGTTCGGGAACCTCTTCATCATGGCGATGGCCGACGTCACCGGGAACTTCGAGCAGGCGCTGCGCGAGTCCGGCAAGGTGCTGGCCGTCAAGGGCACGATCGTCCCCTCGACCCTGCAGGACGTCACGCTGGTCGCGTCGATCAACGGCAGCAACGTCGAGGGCGAGTCGAACATCCCCAAGCACAACTCGCCCATCAGCCATGTGTTCCTGAAGCCCGACGGCGTGCAGGTCAACCCCGAGGCGGCGCAGGCGATCCTCAACGCCGAGCTGATCACCGTCGGCCCCGGCTCCCTGTACACGTCGATCTTGCCGAATCTTCTCGTGGACGGGATGGTGGAGGCGATCAAGGCCTCGCCGGCGCTGAAGCTCTACATCTGCAACCTCGCCGAGCAGCGCGGGGAGACCGAGCAGTTCAGCGTCGACGACTACCTGCGCGTGATCCGCGAGCACGTCGGCGCCAACCTGTTCGACTTCGTGCTCGTCAACTCCAACACCCAGCACCCGCCCACCGGCGGCCAGGCGTCGGTCATCTTCAAGCCCACCGACGAGACCCGCCACCCCGAGGTGCGGTTCATACCGGCCGATGTGGTCAACATCCGGATTCCGTCCCACCACGACCCCGACAAGCTCGCGCGGACGATCATGCGGAAGGTGTGGCAGGCGTAGCCGCCGCCCGTCTCGCGCGCCAGCGGGTGAAGGCTTCGACCAGCGCGGCCGCGATCGCGACGTAGAGGAATCCGTCCAGCGCGTCGACGACGTAGTGCTCGCCAAGGTAGACGATCGAAAGCACCACCGCGAGCGTCCACGCGATGAGCCCGATGGCGAGCGGTCGATAGCGCCGCCATGCGTACACCGCCGCCAGCGCGGGAAACGCCGCGTGCAGCGAAGGAAAGGCGGCGAACCGGTTGGGGTTGATGCTCGTGTAGATGCCGGAGACGAAGTAGCGGTCATCCCACAACGCCTGCACGGTGTGATCGTTGATCTTCACCACGTCGGGCAGCTGGTACCAGGGCGGCGCGCTCGGAAAGAAGAGATACGTGACGAAGGCGAGGAACGCCATCACGAGCAGCGACGCGATGTAGCGGTGATAGTGGTCGCGGCTCCGCAGCCAGAAGAAGAAGCCGACCACGATCGGCAGCGGGAAGTGCATGAAGTATAAGAACATCGCGGCCACGTCCTGGACGCCCACGCTGCCAGCCTTGTAGAAGTCGTGCTGGAGGACGAGGGTCGGGATGGAGCCTCCGAACAGCGCTCGCTCGAGCCCTGAAAGGTCGTGCGGCGCGAAGCCGGTCTTCGCGGCAAACCCGCGCATCGCCTCGTAGGCCAGGAACAGGAGCAGGAACGGTCCCCAGTCGACGATGAAGGTCACGCCGCGGCCGAGCGCGACCGCGATCACCAGCAGCGCGAGGACGACCCACTCCGGCTCGATGTCGATGCCGCGCCACAGCATCACGCCGAAGATCAGCGCGAGGTAAAGGATGCTGCCGATGAGCAGTGCGCCGGGGCGGCGCACTACGCGCATCACGTCAATGGGTGCGGACAACCGCCACCGCCGCGATCTCCACGGTCGCCGAAAAGGGCAACGCGTTCGCTCCGAGCGCGGCGCGGGTGTGCTTACCCGACTCTCCGAGCACCTCGACCAGAAGGTCGGAGGCGCCGTTGATGACCTTCGGCTGGTCGCCGAAACCGTCGGCTGAGAGCACGAACCCGATGAGCTGCGTGACGTCGACGACGTTGTCCAGCCCGACGGCCGACTCCATCTGCGCGAGCACGCTGAGGCCGCACAGCCTTGCCCGCCGCGTGGCTTCTTCGAGGGCCACCTGGTCGGGGCAGCGTCCGGCGAGAACCTGGTCGCCCTCGCGAGAGATCTGGCCCGCGACGTACAGCAGCGACCGTCCGTCACCGATCGACACGAGGCGCGTCGGCACGTACGACGCCAGCGCAGCGGGCGCTTGCGGAAGCGTGACGCCGAGCTCGCGCAGGCGCTCGTGCGGCGTGGTCATCGACCTTCGATCGTAACGACCTACCTGGCGCGGCCGCGCAGATGGGCGAGGATCGCGGTGAAGACGACGGCGAGGGCGCCGAGACCGAGACCGATGTACGGCAGCTGTGGTGAGCCCAACAGCGAAGCCAGCGACGAGTCGTTGCCCGCAGGGCGGAGACGGCTGCCGCTCGCGACCGGCGACGCCGCCCCAGGTGGGCCCTTCGGGTCCGCGCCGGTGTCGTGGTAAACCCACAGCGAGGCGGTGTGTGTCGAGGGCAGGAATGTCGCGACGTACAGCGCCGGCTGGTCGTCGTTGGAGACCGCCATCGCCGTGACCGACGCGTTGGGCGGCTGCAGCGACCTGAACGTCTGACCGCCGTCGTCGCTCCGCCAAAGGCCTCCCCTGTCCGAGCCGCCACCGTCGCTCGCGACATAGAAGCGGTCGAAGTGGTCGGTGATGAAGTCGACCTGGGTGTAGTCCGTCGCCGGCAGCAGCGCGCCGCCGCTCAACGCGTTGAACGAGACCCCGTTGTCAGGCGACACGAACAGACCGGTGTTGGTGCCCAGAACGAGAGGGCGCACGTTGCCGGTCGGCGGCAGCGGTCCGGCCGCCAGCCTGACCGCGATCGTGCCGGTGATCGCAGGGTTGAGCTGCGTCCACGTCACGCCTGCGTCCACGCTCTGGAACAGCGGCAGCACGCCCGATGGTTGCGCCTCGCCCCCGGCGACAAGCCGCACCGGGGAGTGGATCGCCTCAACGGCCAGGGCGTCGATGCTCCGGTTGCCGAGGCCGGAAGGCGTCCAGCTCAAGCCGTCGGTCGACAGATAGACACCTCGGTCGGTGCCGGCGGCGACGAGCGACAACGCGTAGGCGAAGACACGGACGGTGCGTCCCTCGAGCCCGGTTACCGCCGACCACGTGACGCCCCCGTCACGGCTGGCCAGCGCGCCCGCGCCGCGCGTCCCGGCGAGGACCAGGCTGGTCGAATACGGGTCGAAGTCGATCGTCGTGATCACGGACTTGCCCGTATGGACTGACGTCCAGCCGGCGCCGCCGTTGACGGTCCGAACGAGCGAGCCCTGCGAGCTGGCCGCCAGGACGATCTGGTTGTTGGTGGGGTCGACGGCCAGGGCGAAGACCGCGCTGCGGCCCTGGTGCGGCAGCGGCTGGATCGCAGTCCAGGTCGAGTCTGCCGGCTGCGCGGCGGCGGCGGCAACGGCGGTCGCCCCGATCACCCACAGCGCCGCCGCGGTCGCACCAAGACGTCGGCTGAGAAGCGACACGAGACTGCCGATTATGCCCGAGGCCGCCGGCCGGGCTGCCGGCAAGCGGACATCGCCGCTGGTCGATTTGCCTACAATCCCCCCGTGCTGAACGGCAGCCATCCGGCAGGCTCCCGCGAGCTGAGACCACGGCCTTTCTGGATCGGCAGGCTAGGGGGCTTGCTGGACCGCGCCGCATTCCGGCCGGGGACCTTGCCCGACGATCTGGTCATCGCCCTGGCGCTCCTGCCGCCGATCGTCGCCGGCCTGGTCATCTTCAAGGTGCCGGCCGCGGAGATGCTGGCCGTGGCCGTCGCGGCCGGCGCGGTCGGGATCGTCGCCGCGCAGCTGATCTGGCGCCAGCACAGGCCTCGCACGGGGGCGGGACCGATGATCGCCGCCCTGTTCGGCGTCGCCCTGGTCGGCCCTGGTTCGGGCCTGGCCGTCTCGGCCGAGATCGTGGTGCTGGCGGTCGTGCTCGAGCTGCTGCGCGCACGGTACATCCCGGCCATCCGCGCCCAGGCCGGCCTGCTCGCATTCGCGGCGGTGACGCTGGCCACGCGCAGAGCCACGCTCGTCTACTTCGACCCGCACGGCGGCGCGGACAGCTTCCGCGACCCCATCGCCACGTGGGACCAGCTGTTCCACCAGTCGGCATGGGTGATGGACCCGATCAGGCTGTATGTCGGCGACGTCGCGGGCCCAGCCTTCGCCACGTCGTTGCTCGCGGTCGCGGTCGGCGTGGCGTGGCTCGCGTATGCGCGCCGTGTCAGCCTCGTCGCGCTGGTCGCCTTCCTCGCCGGCGCGGGGGCGGCCATCTTCTACTTCAAGTGGGACCCGCTGCTGCAGCTGGACAGCGGGCCGACGTGGTTCGTGGCCGGCCTGCTGATGGCCAACCGCAGCTACCTGCCCGAGTCCTGGGCGCTGCGGCCGATGTTGGGCTTCGGGGTGGGACTTTTCGCCGTGGGCTTGCGCAAGTCGGGCTTCGGCATCGAGGCCGCTTACTTCAGCGTGGCGACGCTGCAGGCGGTGATGGCGGTTTTCGTGCTCGTCTACTGGGCGACGTCGGTGGGCATGGAGCGCTGGAAGCGGACGCGGCGGCTGCGCCAGCGCGAGGCGAACCTCCGCGCGGTCAAGACCATTTCGCGGGCGTCCTAGGCGACCTTCACCTCGGACTTCGACAGACCGAGAGCGGTGGCGATCCCGGTGGCGCGCTCGCGGATGCTCGCGACGACCGACGGTCGCAGCCGCCGGAACGGCTCGACCGCGAGTCGCAGGCGGCCCCCGGCGACGGCATGCGTCCAGGTGGCAGCGACCTTGCCCTCGACCAGGACCACGGCGCTGATCCAGCCCGCGGTGCGGCTGACCCTCGCCCCATGGTCGCGCCCGACCATGTGGTCGCGGTTGGCGTGGCCCATGAGGTAGGGGTCGAAGAGCGGCAGCAGCTGCACAGGTTCGCCGATGCGTGCTTGCCGGACCGCGGGCAGGTCGGCGGCGAGGAGGTCGGCGCGGGTGCCTTCGACAGAGACCCGCACGATCTCTCCCTCCAGGCCTTTCCACGCCGCGTTCGCCACGCCCGGCCATGCCCCCCACCAGCGCGCGAAGTCGGTCTTGGTCGCGGGGCCGTAGGCGCGCAGGTAGCGGCGAGCCATCTCGACGATCGCCACCTCGGGGTCGACGGCGTGCCATCTGGGCAGCCACGATTGCGGGCGGACGAACGTCACGGTCTGGCCCCGATTCGGGCCGAAGCACAGCAAGCCGTTGCGGGCGGCCGGCTTGAGCATGCCGCCCCATCCCGACCTGAGCATCTGGAGGATGCGCTCGGACCGGCCGCGGCCGACGCTCGCTATGAGCTGCTCGCGGGTGAGCGGCGTGCCGTCGAGCGCCGCTCCGATCTCGTCACAGATGGCCCAGAACTCCGACTCCGAGACCTGCATGTACTTGAGCCATGACGGGCGCAGCTGGCTCACCCAGTGGCGTCCCATGGCGCCGACGTAAACCGGCAGGTCCTCGGATCGCGCGAGGTGCAGGGTGCCGCGCATGAGCCACGTCTTGACGAGCGTGCGTTCCTGCCACAGAGCGGCGCGCACGTCGGCCACGGTGCACCGGGCCCGGACCGCGATTTGAAGCTCGGCCGCGGACATGACCTGAGCCTGGGCTCCGCCGATGTCGCCGACGACGGTGGCGAGGTCTTTCCTGGACGCGCGGCCGTCGAGGTGGTGGCGCAGCAGCCGGAAGGCGTGGACCTGAGGCCACGTGAGCTCGACCGGGCCGGCGGTGGCCATCAGTCGAAAGGCTGGCGGCCGCGAGTGACGAACTGGTCGCGCCGCGGTCCTGTGCCGACGAGCTGGATCGGGGCGCCGATCAGCGCGCCCACCCGCTCGACGTAGTCGCGGCACGCGGGCGGTAGGTCGTCCCAGCATCTCGCCTCGCCGATCTCGGCTTCCCAGCCCGGCATCTCCTCGTAGACGGGCTGGCAGTGCTTGTAGTGCGAGATGTTGGCGATGGGGTGGTCGTACCGCTGTCCGCGGAACTCGTAGCCCGTGCAGATCTTGAGCAGCGGCTGGTCGTCGAGGATGTCGAGTCGCATCAGGGCGGCGAGGCCGACTCCGTTGACCTTGACGGAGTAGCGCGCGACCGCGGCGTCGAACCAGCCGATCCGTCTCGGGCGCCCGGTCACCGTGCCGAACTCATGGCCACGCTCCCTGATCTGGTCCCCCACCTCGTTGGTGAGCTCAGACGGAAACGGGCCGTAACCGACGCGGCTCGTGTACGCCTTGAAGACACCGATGGTCAGGTCGACCTTCGTCGGTGGGATGCCGCTGCCGGTCAACGCGCCACCGGCGGTCGGGTTGGAGCTCGTGACGTACGGGTAGGTGCCGAAGTCGAGGTCGAGCATGGTCGCCTGCGCGCCTTCGAGCAGGATGTTCTTGTGGCCCTCCAGGGCCGCCTGAATGATCGGGAAGGTGTCCTTGATGTAGGGATCCAGCTCTTTGGCGTACCGCATGTACTCGTCGAGCATCGTTTCCCATGCGTAGGCGGGCTTGTCGTACAGCTTCTCGAGGATCGGGTTCTTGACCTGGTCGACGACGAAGGCGAGCTTCTTGCGCATGAAGCCTTCCTTCTGCAGGTCGCCGATCCGAAAGCCGATCCTTCTGATCTTGTCGGCGTAAGCGGGACCGATGCCGCGCCAGGTGGTGCCGAGGCGGTCGTCGCCTCTGACCTCTTCCTCGAGCTGGTCGAAGAGCGGGTGGTAGCTCATGACCATGTGCGCCCGCTCGCTGACGATGAGGTTGCTCGGCTCGATCCCCCGCTCCCTGAGCTGGCTGATCTCTTTGAGCAGGACGATGGGATCGACGACGACGCCGTTGCCGATGATGCACTGGCATTGGGGATAGAGGATGCCGCTCGGCATGAGCTGGAACTTGAACTCGCCGTGCTCCGTGATCACGGTGTGGCCGGCGTTGTTGCCACCCTGCGAGCGGATGACCATGTCGGCCTTGGCCGCAAGGTAGTCGATGACCTTGCCCTTGCCCTCGTCGCCCCACTGGCCGCCGACCAGGATGATGACCATGGATTTGCCGCCGCTTATCTTGCGGCTTACTCGGCTCCGGGCTCGGGTCGCCTCGTCTCCAGGTTGTAGAACCGGGTGTGGTCGCGGCGGAATTTGAGCTCGATCGTGCCGGTCGGGCCGTTGCGGTGCTTGGCGACGATGACCTCGGCGATGCCGGGCTTCTCTTCGGCTTTGTAGTACTCCGGACGGAACAGGAACATGACGACGTCGGCGTCCTGCTCGATTGATCCGCTTTCGCGAAGGTCGCTCAGGATTGGACGCTTGTCCGGCCGCTGCTCAGGCGCCCGGCTGAGCTGAGACAGCGCGATCACGGGAATCCGCAGCTCGCGAGCCAGTCCCTTGAGCGCGCGCGAGATGGCGGAGACCTCCTGGACCCTGTTGTCGTCACCATGCGCTCGCCCATGCATCAGCTGGAGGTAGTCGATGAGGATCATGTCGACCTTGTGGCGCAGCTTGGCCTGCCGCGCCTTCAACTGCAGCGTCAGCTCGTCCATCACAGGAGTGTCATCGATGTAGATGGCGGCCTCGCCAAGTGGGCCCAACGCGTTCGAGACTCGGTCGAACTCGGCCTCGGTCAGCAGTCCTCGATGCATCCGCTGCGCGTCGATCTGCGCCTGCTCCGTCAACAGACGCTCGGTCAACTGCTCCTTGGACATTTCGAGGCTGAAGATGGCGACCGACTTCCTGGACTCGAGCGCGGCGTGCAGACCGACGTTCAGCGCCAGACTGGTCTTCCCCATGGCCGGCCGGCCTGCAACGATGATCAGGTCGCTGTCCTTGAACCCGCCGGTGAGCCGATCGAGGTCGGCGAAGCCTGACGGAATTCCGACCACGCCCTGCCCGCTCTCCATGAGGATCGAGATCCTTTCCATCGCAGGGCCGAGCAGGTCGTAGAGGCGTGCCAGCTCGCGCTGGTCACGGTCGTCCGCCACGCCGAAGACCAGCGACTGCGCCTGGTTGATCGCGTCCTCCGCCTCGATCGAGTCGTCATACCCGTACCCGGCGATGTTTCCGCCGGCGGAGATCAGCCGCCGCTTGTACGCCTTCTCCTTGACGATCCGGCCGTAGTACTCGATGTTCGCCGCCGTCGGCACCGCGCTCTGCATCGACGCCAGCTGCGCGCGCCCGCCCACCCGCTCGAGCAGCCCCATCGTCTGCAGCTGCGACGCGAGCGTGACGTTGTCGATCGGCTCGCCCGCCGCGAAGAGGTCCAGCGCGGCGCGGTAGATCTGCCCGTTGTTCTCGCGATAGAAGTCCTCCGGATGCAGGAACTGGAGCACCTTGGCGATCGAGAGAGGATCGAGGAGGATCGATCCGATGATCGAAATTTCCGCGTCGAGGTCGTGCGGTGGTACCCGCCCTGCGGCGAGTGAAAGCGTGGTCGCCATGCCGAGCTCTTTAGCGGTCCTGCGTGACGATCACGTTGACGTGCGCATTCACGTCGCGGTGCAGCTTGAGCGAGACCTGGTGCTCTCCCAGCGCTTTGATCGGCTCTTTCAGGTCGATCTTGTGCCGGTCGATCTCCACGCGGTGCTGCGCCTTCAGCGCCGTGGCGATGTCCTGGTTGGTGATCGAGCCGAAAGCCTTGTCCTCGGCGCCTACCTTCAGGCGCACGACGACGGTCTTGTTGTCGATCTCGTCCGCGACGGCCTGCGCTTCGTTGCGGTCTTTTGTCTCCCGCTTGACGGCCTGATCGCGCAGCCGCTTCGCCTCGGCCTCGGCTCCTTTGCCCGCCGCCACCGCCAGCTTGCGCCGGAGCAGGAAGTTCCGGCCGTATCCGTCCGCGACCTCCTTCACGTCCCCGGCGCGGCCGAGGTTGTCGACGTCCTTTGTCAGCAAGACCCGCACTTCACACGACCTCCGACATGGATTGATACTCGTCTTGGCGGGCTCGCGAACGAACTCGGTCGACCAGACGCCCCAGCCCGTGCCGGGCTATCGCAACAGTATCGCGGACGTCGCGGTCCCAGATCGACGTCCCTGCGTCGAGCGCGTGTTGGTGCTCTCGCCGGATGTCCTCGGGCGCGGCCTCGATGAAGGTCTCCACCGCGAGGATCGACAGCGCCAGCACGTCGAGCTCGCCGACCACCGGGATCCAGGCCGGCAGGTCCACGAGCGGGTTGACGATGACGCCGATGGCGGCCAGCAGCGCAAGCTTGGAACGACGCGAGATGCGCGGGTCACGCAGCAGGCAATAAGCCAGCTTGCCGTGTCTCGGCACATCGAGCAGAAGTGTTTTTGCCCGCGAAAGGATGCCTGGCATGGGGTGGGCCGCCAAAGAGTACATGGTTCCAAGCCCCGCGGCTAGCTGATTAACAGTAGCCTTGCGCCGTGGCGACGCTGACCGCCGTCCAGGGCAAAGTCGAGGATGGCTTCGGCAACCTCCGCCACGTCGCCCTGAGCCTTTTCTGGTTCGGCAGCTTCTTCCTGTGGCTCCCAGTGTCCTCGGTGCTCCTCCAGGACCGGGCGGATCACCTCATCCCGCAGCACGACCTCCAGAACACCGGCGTCGGAGTCGCCGCGGGCATCGGCGGCTTCCTCGCCGTGACCGTCCCGCCGATCGTCGGCGCCTGGTCCGACCGGCTCAACACGCGCTTCGGGCGACGGCGGCCGATCATGGTCGTCGGCACCGTCCTGACCCTGCCCGGGCTCTTCCTGATGATCGCAGCGGGCAACTATCCCGAGCTGGTCATCGGGTACGCGATCATCCAGTTCTTCTTCAACGCCGCCGGCGCCGCCTACGCCGGCGTAGTGCCCGACGTCGTCCCCGCGCAGCAGTTCGGGAAGGCGAGCGGGTTCCTCGGCAGCATGACGCTCCTGGGCATCGCGGCCGGCAACGGCGCCACGTTCGCCCTGGGCGACGTTCCCCTCCTTTACGTCCTCATCGCCCTGGTTGTCGTCGTGTCCATCGTGCCCACCCTGTGGGCGGCGCAGGGTGAGGGCGCGATCGCGCCGGTGCGCGTCGCTGCGGCACCGCTGGGAGATCGGGTGCGCGAATTCCTCCGCCCCCTGCACGAGGGCGACCTCGCGTGGGTCATCTTCACGCGCCTCATGGTCTCGGCCGGCATCTCGGTGATCCAGCTCAACCTCGTGAACTTCTTCCGTGACGTCGTCCTGGGTGGCAAGTCGTCGGTCCAGTTCACAGCCATCTGGCTGCTCGTCGTCACCGTCACCGCCCTACCTTTCGGTTTCTTCGGCGGCCAGCTCTCCGACAGGCTGCACCGCAGAAAGGTCTTCGTCTACACGGCTGGCGCCGCGCAGGGTCTGGTGGCCCTGGTCTTCGTCGTCTTCTACCCCACCGCGCAGCCCCTGGTGTTCGCGCTCGGCGTCGCCTACGGCGTCGGCTACGGCCTGTACTACGCGGTCGACTGGGCTCTGGCGTGCGACACGCTGCCCGACAAGACGCAGTCGGCGAAGGACATGGGACTCTTCCACGTCGCGCTGACGTTCCCGCAGGCGATCGTCCCGTTCTTCGCGGGTCCGCTGATCGACGCCATCAACGGCCCGCAGGGCAACGGTGGCTACCGCGTCGTCTTTTCGAGCGCGGTCGTCTTCATGGCCCTGGGCACGTTCTTCGTCAGCCGGATCAAAGCCGTCCGCTGACAACAGACGAGGTGAAACTGTAGGCCTCGCGGGGGAGGCCCGCCTCCCCTACAAAAAAAAGCGAGGCGGCGCCTGCAGCGGACACCGCCTCGACCGGGTGTCCACCGGGTGACACGCTTCTGGTTCTCTGCGCCGCTTTACGGCCGTTGCCTACTTTTGGAGGCCAACCTTTGCGTGAACTGTCGATGGTCCCGGACGGAGAACGAATTGCCTCCAGCCTGCGACGATCGGTGGACAATGTCAAGGGGGTTATGCAGATGCCTGAATTGAGCTACGTCCACGGTGCCAGCGCCCAACCTCTGCTCGGTGAGCCGATCTTCACGAACCTCCGGCGAACGGCTGAACGTGTGGGCGACAGCGAGGCTCTCGTCGTGCCGCACCAGGGCTATCGCGCCACGTACAGCGAACTGATCGAGCAGTGCGAGCAGGTCGCTCGCGGCCTCATCGCCCGCGGCGTGAAGAAGGGCGATCGGGTTGGCATCTGGTCGCCGAACCGCTACGAGTGGGTGGTCGTGCAGTACGCCACCGCCGCGATGGGGGCGATCCTGGTCAACATCAACCCCGCGTACCGGACGCACGAGCTCGAGTACGCGCTGAACCAGTCGGGCATCAGCTTCCTCGTCCTTGCGGCCGGCTTTCGCCAGGCCGACTACCGGGCGATGCTCGCCGAGGTCAAAGGCCGGTGCGCCGGCCTCCGTGAGGCGGTCGTGCTCGAGGACGGATGGGACGCACTGCGGCGTGACGGTTCGACGGTCGAGCGCGGCCGGCTTCTCGAGGTCGAGGAGACGCTGCAGTTCGACGACCCGATCAACATCCAGTACACGTCCGGCACAACCGGTTTCCCCAAGGGTGCGACCCTCACGCACCACAACATCCTCAACAACGGCTACTTCATCGGCGAGACGCTGAAGTACGCGGAGAAGGACCGCGTCTGCATCCCCGTGCCCTTTTATCACTGCTTCGGCATGGTGCTGGGCAATCTTGCCTGCACCACGCACGGCGCGACGATGGTCGTGCCCGCGGAGGCGTTCGACCCCATCGCGACCATGCAGACCGTGCAGCAAGAGCGCTGCACCGCGCTCTACGGCGTGCCGACGATGTTCATCGCCGAGCTCGACCACCCGCGGTTCCAGGAGTTCGACCTCGGCTCGCTGCGCACGGGCATCATGGCCGGGTCGCCGTGTCCGGTCGAGGTCATGAAAAAGGTCACGACGAGCATGCACATGCCGGAGATGACGATCTGCTTCGGCATGACGGAGACCTCGCCCGTCTCGACGCAGAGCTCCACCGGGGACCCGCTGGAGCGCCGCGTGTCCACCGTCGGGCGCGTCCATCCGCACGTCGAGATCAAGATCGTCGACCCGGAGACGGGCGACGTCGTCCCCCGCGGCGAGAAGGGCGAGCTGTGCAGCCGGGGCTATCTCGTGATGCTCGGCTACTGGAACAACGAAGAGGCGACGCGGCAGGCCATCGACTCCGCGCGCTGGATGCACACAGGCGACCTGGCGACGATCGACGACGAGGGATACGTCAACATCGTCGGCCGGATCAAGGACATGATCATCCGCGGCGGCGAGAACGTGTACCCGCGCGAGGTCGAGGAGTTTCTGTACACACACCCCGACGTCGCGGACGTTCAGGTCATCGGCGTGCCCTCGGAGAAGTACGGCGAAGAGATCATGGCGTGGATCAAGCTCCGCGAAGGTGCTTCGATCGGCGGCGACGAGCTGGCGGCCTGGTGCAAAGGCAAGATCGCGAGCTACAAGATCCCCCGCCACTGGAAGTTCGTCGACGCCTTCCCCATGACCGTCACCGGCAAGGTGCAGAAGTTCAAGATGCGCGAGACCGCGGTCGAAGAGCTGGGACTGGAGAAGGCGGCCGGGGTGAAGACCGCCTAGCTTCCGCGAGAGCCCCCGATTGTCCGAACACTCTCAGGTTCCGGCGCGGCAAATGCCGCGATTGTCCGGACAATCACGAGATTTCGCCGCGGCCCGTCAGCGCAGCGATTCGTACGGAAAAGCCCCGGCGAACGGCTCGTACAGCAGCAGCACCCTCTCGATGGGCAGGGCGTCGCGCATGAAGATGGCGCCGGCCGCGACGCCGGCGAAGCCGACGATGCCGAGACCGTCATGGGGCGCCGCCTGCTCGGCGCTGTCCTGCATGGCGCGAAAGGACTGGGTGCGGCCGAACTGGTTCGCTGTCGAGATGACCTGCTTCCACGCGGCGGTGTAGTTGGCCGCCGGGTCGAGCGCCGTCTGCACCGCCAGGACGGGCACCGCGCCGGCGCCGGCCGTGGCGGTGGCCGGTCGGGCCGGCTGGCTCAAGGCCTTGGCCACCACCGACACCTCTGCCTCCACCTCGCCCTTGAGCGAGGGCAGGAGCCTCAGGAAGGCGGCGATCTGCTGGTCGATCGGTGGCGCCGGGCGGTACGTCGGCCCCGGCAGCACCGTCGCGAACGGCCGGTACACCGCCTCGAAGGCGGCCGGCTGCATCGCCTCCCGGACGAGGATGGCGAGCGCGACGACCTGCGCCGACTCCAGCGCGGCCGCGGACGCGGTGGCGTCGGGCAGCGAGCGGTCGATCGCCGTCTTCACCTGGGTGACGCGAAAGCCGCTCGTGAACGCGTTGACCATCGCCTGGTCCGCGCCCGAGAGCAGCCCGTCCAGCACCTCTTCGACCGCGGTCACGGACCGTCGCTGCCGGGCGACGATGCGCGCCGCGGCGATCCATTCCCACTGCGGCGGGCCCAGCGACTTGGCAGCGGCGGTCAGGAACTGACCGGCCTCGGTTGCGCTCAGCGGACCGCGACCTGCTCGGGCAGTAGGCCCTTGGCCCGCAGCTTGTCGATGGGGTGATAGGCGTCCACGATGCGCATCGTCCCCGACGCGGACCGCAGGACCATCGACTGCGTGAACGCGTACACGTCCTCGTAGCGCACGCCTTTGAGGAGCTCGCCCGACGTGATGCCCGTGGCGGCGAAGAAGATGTCATGGCCGCGGCACAGGTCGTCCAGGCACAGCACCTTGTCCGGCTTGTGGCCTTCCTTGATCGCCAGCTGTCGCTCCTTTTCGTCGCGGAAGAACAGCTTGGCCTGCATGTCGCCGCCCATCGTCTTGATGGCGCAGGCCGCGAGGACACCTTCGGTCGCGCCGCCCGACCCCATCATGCAGTGGATGCCGAAGCGGTACTCGAGCGCCGCCTCGAGCGCGCCCGCAACGTCGCCGGCGGAGATGAGCTTGATGCGCGCGCCGACCTCGCGGATGGCGGCGATGACCTCCTTGTTGCGGTCCCGGTCCAGGACGACGACGCTCAGCTCCTGCACGGGCAGGCCCTCGGCCTTGGCGATGCGGCGCAGGTTCCACTCCACCGGCATCTCCAGGTCGATGACGCCTCGCGCCTTGCGCCCGACGACGAGCTTGGTCATGTAGTGGACGTGCGTCGTGAGCATGCTTCCGCGCTCCGCCAGGGCGACGACCGAGATCGCGCCCGGCAGCCCGGAAGCCGTGAGGCTCGTGCCTTCGATGGGGTCGACCGCGACGTCGACCTCGGGCTCGAGCCCGTTGCCGATCTGCTCGCCGAAGAAGAGCATCGGTGCCTCGTCCTTCTCCCCCTCGCCGATCACCACCGTGCCCTTCATGTCCACGGTCGCGAGTGACTCCCGGATGGCCTCCACCGCCCGGGCGTCGGCCGCGTCCTTGTTGCCGCGGCCCTGCAGGGGCGCGGCGGCCAGGGCGCCCGCCTCCGTCACCCGGAGCAGCTCGAGCGCGAGGTTACGGTTGATCTTGGGCTCTTCGATCATTCGATTCAGGAATGTAACCGACGGCTACGAGAGTCCGCGCCTTCGGATGGGAAGCTTGTCCGCCTCCACCCAGAGCTCTTCCTTGCGCGCCAGGCGCCGGTCACCCCCCTTGTGCACGTAAACGCACGTGCGCTCGAGGACCGCCGTGACCCGCACCTTCTCGCCTTCGAGCACCGCGTCGAACCCGTCAATCAGGACCTCGTCCTCGTCGAGCTCCACCTCGCTCAACCGTCGCGGGCCGCTCGGGCGGACCTTGGTCGACAGCTGGAGCTGGGGCCGTGGCCCGGTGGGCGGGCTGGGCTTGATGGTGAGGCGCGACGAAGCCGACCCGGCCAGCCGGATGCCCGGTCGTGGCGGAGGTATCACAGGCCGAGCGGGAAGTGGCGCCGGGTTCGGGATCTCCGGCTCGCGCCGGCGCGGAGCCGCGGCCTTCGCAGGCGCGGCTTTGGGGGCGGGCTGGCGGGACCTGGCCGGCGTCGGAGCTTTCTTGACGGTCCTCGAGGCAGGTTTGGCCGCAACCCGGGTGCGAGACGTCGTGCCTCGCGCCCGGGCCGGCTTCTTCGCTGGACGCCTAGAAGAACTCACCCCAGAATTTTCTGACCTTTCCGACGGGCGTCGCCGCTGGTTTCAAAGTTACGACCGTCGACTGCGCCGGAACCTGGCTCATCCGCTCCGGCACCGTGTCCGGAATGCCCTCGGGATGGACGCGAATGACGCCGTAGTGGACCCCGCCTTCCTGGACGACGAGCGCGCCCACGGTGGCGTCGCCCTCGAGGCGCCCGGTGCTCGTGATCTTCAGGCGGTTGCTGGCCACGATGTTGCCTCGCACGAGGCCGGAGACGGTGATGCGGGCGCCTTTGATGTCCGCCTCGACGTGTGCCTCCGGACCGACGAGCAGGTCGCCGTCGCATTCGATCTGTCCGCTGAAGTTGCCGAGCACGTGGCCGGACCCCTTCAGAACGAGCTTGCCCGACAGCGCATCGTCCCTCGCGAGCACCGTCGCCTTCGGCTCGAGGCCCAGCGGGTCCGTCCCGCCGTTCGTGCTCGCGGCCTTGTCCAGCGCTTCCACTGCCACTTCGGTCATGCCAGTCTCCTCCCTGGCCGCCCCCTTTCTCCCCACGCGAGGCGGCTCCCTCCACCCGCAGCATAGCGGCTGCCCTTAAAGCTGTGGATGGGTTGCCAAGTAATTGATTACTGCCTGGCGGTCGGGCGGGATTTCGCCGTCGATGACGAGTTCCTCCAGCCTTTGCTTGATGCGGCCGACCTCGGGCCCGGGTCCGATTTTGCGCAGGCGCATGATCTCGTCGCCGGAGATCAACGGCTCGAGGCGCGACGGCCGCTCGGCACGGACGGCGTCAAGCCTCGCCTGCAGCTCGTCGAGCTTTTCCGGCTCGGGATAAGCGGAGGCCGCGATGTCGGCGCGCGCCAGCAGCATCAGCCGGTCGAGCAGCCGGCCGGCATCGCGTGCCAGGCGACGGACCGCGCCGTCAGTCCACTCGGAGCGATAGAACACCGGGCGCAGGTGGAGGCGGACGAGGCCCTCGACGACCTCGACCTCCTTCTGCGCGAAGCGGAGGCGGTCCAACGCCGTCCTGGCGATCTCCGCGCCCACCTCCTCGTGGCCCTGGAAGGTCCCGTCCCCCTTCGCGGTGGCCGGCTTGCCCGAGTCGTGGAAGAGCGCGGCCACGCGCAGCAGGAGGTCGGATGGCGTGCCCTCGACCGTCAGCAGCGTGTGCCCGTAAACGTCGTGCGTGTGGTATCCGGTTTGCGGCACGCCCTTGCACGCCTCGACCTCTGGCAGGATCACGCCCAAGAGCTCCGACTCGTCGAGCAGCTCGAGGGCGAGCTTCGGCCGGTCCGAGGCGAGCATGCGGCGCAGCTCATCCCTGACGCGCTCGGCCGAGATCACAGGCGGCGCCAACCTTCCCTTCAGGCGACGCATCGCGGGCACGAGGTCCGGGGCGAGCGTGAAGCCCAGCTCGGCCGCGAACCGGATGGCGCGCAGCATGCGCAGCGGGTCGTCCGAGAAGGTCTGCATCGGGTCGGCCGGCGTGCGCAACAGCTTCGCGTGGAGGTCCTCGATGCCGCCGAGCCGGTCGTGGATCCCGCCGTCGAGATCCATGAGCAGCGTGTTCACGGTGAAATCGCGGCGCCGCAGGTCCTCGTCGAGGCTTGCGCGCCGGACTGTCGGCTTGCGCGATTCCGGCGCATAGGACTCCGCCCGCGCGGTCACGAACTCGACCACGCGGCCGGGCAGCGTCACCTGCGCGGTGCCGAAGCGCTCGAAGGTCACCGGTGGTCCGGCACGCGCCACGTCCGCAAAGCGCTGGGCGAGCGCGAGCGCGTCGCCGCCCTCGACGACGACGTCGACCTCCGCGTGCTGCCGGCCGAGCAGCTTGTCGCGGACGTAGCCGCCGACGAGCCACGCCTGGGCGCCGGCCTCGGCAGCAGCTCGCTTCAGGAGCTGCAGGATCTCGTGCTCGCCTACTGGTTGATCCGCGCCCACTCCACCGCTCCCACCTGGCCCGCCCGGTCGCCCAGTCGGGCGCGGCGCAGGGTCGGCCGGCGGGCGGGCTTGATGAATGGCGACGACCGCAACGTGGCGAGCATCTCCGGCTGAACCAGCGCCCACGAGCGCGAGATGCCGCCGCCGATGACGAACCTCTCGGGGTCGAGGACGTTGGTCAGGCTGATCAAGGCGATGCCCATGTAACGCGCGGCGCGCTCGACGACCCCCTGTGCGGCGCGATCGCCGGCCGCCGCGGCGGCGAACAGCTCTGCCGCCGGATGGCCGGTCTCGCGGGCCAGGTTCTTGCCCCCGACGAACGCTTCGAGGCAGCCACGCTGACCACAGCTGTCCAGCGGCCCGCTCGGGTCGATGATCATGTGCCCGATCTCACCGGCGGTGCCATGGCCGCCGCGATGCAGCTTGCCGTCGACGATCAGGCCTCCGCCCACGCCGGTCGACCAGGTGATGTAGACCATGTTCTTCGTGCCGCGGCCGGCGCCGTGGTGGTATTCGCCAAGGCCGGCCATGTCGGCGTCGTTGGCCAGCTGGACCTTGGCGCCCGTCGCGCGGCTCATCATCGCCACGAGCGGCACGTTCTGCCAGGGCAGGTTGGGCGGGTTGACGAGCACGCCGCGCTTCAGGTCGATCGGGCCCGGAGCCGCGATGGTGATGCTGCGGACCTTCTCGCGGCCGCGGTGGCGGTCGATCTCCCCGGCCGCCCAGTCGACCATGTCCTGCGGCGTCGGCAGCAGCGGCGTCCTCGTCTTGACGCTCGCGACGAGCCTGCCGTCGGAGCGCGCGAGGGCGACTCGGACCTGGGTGCCGCCGAGGTCGATGCCTGCCAGCATGGCGCGATTAGGGTAATTGGGATGCAGCTGAGGCCTGCGATCGCGGACGACGCGCGGGCGGTCGCAGACCTCGAGACGGCGCGCACGCCGGACGAGCCGCGAAGCGCGGCGATGATCGCGTACTGGTGGACCCACATGCCCGAAGGCGCGCGGTGGTTGCGCCTGGTCGATCAGCACGTGTACGTCGAGGCGTCGCACGATGCGTGGGTCAAAGGGGAGCGTCGTTTCGGCTGGGTGTGGGTGACCGTCCATCCTGACGCCTGGACCGCGGACCTGTACCGCGCGGGCGTCGAGAGGTGCGAGTCGTGGCTCCTGCAGGAGGCGGCGCAGGTCGCGTCGGTCGAGGTGCGCGAGGACTTCGCTCGCGAGCTCGACGTGCTCGCGGGACTCGGCTACCGCGAGGAAAGACGTGAGCGGTTCTGGGAGCTCGACCTGGTCGGCCGGCGCGAGGTGCTGCTCGCGGCGGCCGAGAGGTCACGGGCCGAGATGCGACGCCTGGGCGTCGAGCTGGTCACGCTGGAGGGGGCGGACGACGAGTCGACGCTCCGCCAGGTCTTCGAGCTCGACGTGGCGACGACGCAGGACGTGCCGACGACGGTGCCGATATACAGGCCTTCGTTCGAGGAGTGGCGGCGCAATTACTTCGAGAACCCCGCGATCCGCCTCGACCGTTTCTGGGTGGCGCGCGTGGAGGGTGAGCTTGCGGGCATGTCACTCATCGCCTTTCCGCCGGAGCGTGGCGTGCCCTCGACGGAGTTCACAGGCGTGGCGGCGAAGTTTCGGGGCCGCGGCATCGCGCGGGCGCTGAAGTACCAGACGGTCGCTCAGGCGATCGCCATTGGAGCCACCCGCCTCCGAACCGACAACGATTCGACGAACGCGCCGATCCTGCACATCAACGCCGAGATGGGCTACGTGCCGATCACGCCGTACCTGGAGTTGCACCGAGACCTTCGATAGGTGCGTTTGGATCGAAAAGCACGTATCGGGGCGGCCCAACAGGTGCGTTTTGCGCAAAACGCGCGCATCCCGTCGAATCTCAGTCGAATGTCAGTCCTTCACCGACCCACGCCGCCAGAGCGTCTCTGAGGGACGCGAACGTCAGTCTCGACCTCGCCCACAGCAGCTTCACGGTGCCACCGTTCTTGAGGCTGAGCTGTGCACGCCCGGTGATGATTCCTTCTCGGAGTCGCCCAGCCGCGATCTGCTCAGCTGGTAGCCACAAGCCACGGTTCTGTCGAATTGTCGCGATGTCGGACGGCGACAACTCTTGATGCACTTCAGGTATCGCCGCTCCCGCCATCCGAACCAGGTCCAGACCACCGCCCGCCACCGTGGCGGGCCATCCCCTCCTTCGCCGAACGAGGCCGTCTGACGACAGCCACAGCTCGCCGTGCTCCCAGTCGAACCAGCCTGTCGTCGTGCTCAGGCTGATCAACCGGAAAAGCATCTATGAAGCGAGCAGCTGCTGTCCTCGCAGCGCCGCCAGGATCTCGATCGGCGCCCGCGCGCGGTTGAAGGTGTAGAAGTGCAGGCCCGGGACGCCGGCCTCCAGCAGCTCGGCGCACTGCGCGATGCAGTGCTGGACGCCCAGGGTCCGGATCGCCTCGTCGTCCGGCGCCTCGTCTATCCGCCGCTGCAGCGATTCCGGCACCGTCGCGCCGGACATCGTGGTCATGAAGCTCAACGAGCGCCGGCTCGGCACCGGCATCAACCCCGGCACGATGGGCACGCCGATCCCCGCCTCGCGCGCACGCGCCACGAGGTCGAAGTAGTGGCGGTTGTCGAAGAAGAGCTGCGTGATCAGGAAATCCGCCCCGGACTCGACCTTCAACCGCATGTAGTGGAAGTCTTGCTCGCGGTTCGGGCTCTCCGGGTGCTTCTCGGCGCTGCACGCCGCGCCGATGCCGAACCGGTAGCCGCTGCCGCGGACCAGCGTGATCAGGTCGCTGGCGTGCGTGAGCCGTGGGTCGACCGCGGCGAACGGCTCGCCCGCCGCCGGCGGGTCGCCGCGAAGCGCCAGCACATTGGCGACGCCCTCGCGCTCCATCCAGTTGAGGACCTGCCTGGTGCGGTCGGCGGTGTTGGCGCACGTGAGGTGCGCCATGGCCTCGATGTGGTAATGCCGCTTGATGCGCGTGACCAGCTCCAGGGTCTTCTCGCCCGTCCGCACCCTATAGGTCACGGAGACCCAGTCGGGCGCGTGACCCGCCAGAGCGGCGATGGTTCGTTCGAGCGCGTCGACCTCGCTTTCGTCGCGGGGCGCCATGAACTCGAACGAAACCGTCGGCCGGCTGCGCCGCAGCATGTCCGCGATTCGCATGGGCTCCGCGAACTTTACCAATCTAGCCCGCGGTCGCCGTCGCTCCTCGGGCGTGACCCGCCAGGTTCAATGCGGTACTGCCGACAAAGAGAACGAGATAGACCGCCCATCCCATTCGCCACTCCTCCCACATCGGCCACCACAGGAACATCTGCGCAGCGAGATACAGAAGGACGTAGGGCCCGAACACGGACCATCTGACCGGCCGGCGCCATTCGGTCCGCGCCAGCAGGTCCGCCCACGCGCCGAACGCCGCCCAGGCGGTGAACAGAAGCGGACCCGCGTAGAGCCGCCACGAACCGCCTCCGAGCGCGATTGCGGCTCCGACGGCCAGCCCGGTCGCTCCAAACGCGTAAGCCAGCCATCCGTACCTTTCCGCGCTGCGCGGACGCCATCGCCGCGCCGCGAAGTAGACGAAAAGGATCGCCTGCGACGCCAGCGCAAACGCCACGAACGCCTGCAGCACGAATCTTTTACCTCCGCCACGGAGCCTGCGCCGCTGGACGGCCGTGCGCGTAGGGCCGGTCGACCCCGCTACCTCAGGACACGCGCGTCTCCGACGCGGCGCGTCACGTGGCGCGCATCGAGGTGCTCCAGCAGCGCGAGCACCGGACGGCGACTCGCGCCCATGCGGTCGCGCAGCTGGGCGACGGTCACGGAGCCGTTCGCGGCGATCATTCCTTTGACCAGCTCGACCGCGGCGCTGTACGCCTCCTTGCCGAACGCCACGTCGTCGCTGACGCGGACGATGTCGCCGCGCCGCGCCAGCGCGCGCACGACTTCATCGTTGGTGCCGGTCTGCTGCATCGCTTCGGGCAATGACGGCGGCGCGAAGCGCGCCGCCTCCAGCAGCGCGACCAGGTCGCTGCCGTCGACCGCCACGCTGTGCGCCGGCGCCGCGATGACGCCGTTGCTTTCGACGATGCGGCCGTCCTCGACAAGCCCCTGCACGACCGAGGCGAATGACGCCGCCGGCACGCCGAGCTTGTTGCGCAGCTCCTCGCGCGCCATGCCGCTGCGCAGCGGAAAGGCGCCGTGGTACGCATCGATCTCTGCGGTGGCGCGAGAGGCCAGCGCCGCCCATGATTCCTCGCTGAAGATCCAGTCCCCGATCCGTCTCGCGTGCAGCGCGTCGACGTCCGCCGATTGGGCCACCGTCGCCTTGAGCAAGGCCGCCACCGAGACGCCACGCGGGTATTTCCGCAGCTCTTCCTGAAGGACCTGGCCATCGGCCCGGCGCGCGAGCGACTCTGCGACCGCGGATTCGTGCCGCGGGTGCTTTCGCGGCGCGACGTCGACGAAGACTCCGCCCGCCACGGTCGCCGCGGGGCTGGGCAAGCGGAGGACGAAGCGATCTCCGGCCAGAGCCGCGATCGCCCGGTCGAGGTAGACCTGAACCCAGCCGTCACCGCCGGGCGCGAGCTCGTCGCCCTCCAGCACGATGACCCTGCACCCGACCTCGGCGGTGCCGGTGTGCAGAAGCAGCTCCGCGCCGTGGCGAACAGGCTGCGACGCCGAGCTCAGCACCCTGACGCTCGCGTCGATGCGGCGCGTCGCCGGCAGCGTGCCCGGTCGCGCCAGCACGTCGCCTCGTGCCAGCTCCGATTTCTCGACGCCGATCAAGTTGGCCGCGACACGGCTGCCAGGCCCGACGCTGTCCGTCCTGGCGTTGTGCCGCTGGAGGCCGCGCACACGGACGAGGCGTCCCGAAGGCACCGCCTCCATCTCGTCGCCGGCGTGGATCGATCCGTCGGCGAGGGTGCCCGTGACCACCGTGCCGAAGCCGCTCATGGTGAACACGCGGTCGATGGGCAGCCGCGGACGTCCGTTGTCGGTGCGCGCCGGCGCTTCCGCGAGGACGGCGTCGAGCGTGCTCACGAGCTCGGGCAGGCCCGCACCAGTGACCGCCGACACCGTCACGACCGGCCAGCCGGGCGCGGCCTTGCCTGCTTCCTCGGTGACCAGGCTCAGCCATTCGGCGTCGACCAGGTCGGCCTTTGTCAACACGACGACCCCGCGCTTCACCTCGAGCAGGTCGACCACGTCCAGGTGCTCCCGCGTCTGCGGCATTACGCCTTCGTCGGCCGCGACGACGAGCAGCACGGCGTCAAGGCCATGGGCGCCCGCGAGCATGTTGCGCATGAACCTCGCGTGGCCGGGCACGTCGACGATGCCGATCTCCCGACCGCTGGGCAGCGTCATGTGCGCGAAGCCGAGGTCGATGGTCATGCCCCGCCGCTTCTCCTCGGCGAGCCGGTCGGGGTCGATGCCCGTCAGCGCGGTGATCAGCGTCGATTTGCCGTGGTCGATGTGGCCCGCGGTACCGACGACGAAGCTCATCTGCGGACCGAGTGGTAAGCGGCCTCCACCGCGTCGACCAGCGTCTCGTCCTCGCCCTTCAGGACCGTCCGAGGGTCGAGACAGCACTCGTCCTTCTCGATTCGCGCGATCACCGGCGGCTCGCCGCGCCGCAGGGCATTGAGCAAGCGCGACGCGGGTCCTTTGACGGCGAGGAGGACGGTGGGGATCGGGTGCTCCGGCAGCGAGCCTCCACCGACCGCGGACGAGCCGTCGACGAGGTGCGTCTCGACACCACGGTCGGCGAGCTTGACGGACCAGAACCCCGCCCGGCGGCGCACCTCCTCGACCGACGTGTGGAGCATCCGCGCCACCGGGATCTCGGCCACGCGCTCGGTCAGCCGCTCCCGCAGCGTGGCCTCGAGCGCGGCGAGCGTCAGCTTGTCGATGCGCAGGGCCCTCGCGAGCGGGTGCTTCGCCATCCTCTTCACGGCCTCGACGCCGCGTTCGCCTCGGCCGAGCACGATGCCGGCTTGCGGGCCGCCGAGCAGCTTGTCTCCGGAGAAGGTCACGACGTCGCAGTGCTCGAGCGACTCGGCGACCGTCGGCTCGTCACCGATGGGCTCGGCAGCTCCGCTGCCGAGGTCGTCGACGAGCAGGATGCCGTGGCTGCGAGCGACCGCCGCAAGGTCGGAGAGCGACGCCGACTCGGTGAACCCCGTCACCCGGAAGTTGGACGTGTGGACCCGGAGCAGGAGCGCCGTGCGCGGGGAGGCCGCCTGGTCGTAATCCGAGGCACGGGTTCGGTTGGTGGTACCGACCTCGACCATCCGCGCGCCGGACAGGCGCATGACGTCGGGCATTCGGAACGAACCGCCGATCTCGACGAGCTGGCCGCGCGAGACGAGGACCTCTTTGCCCCTGGCGAGCGCCGTCAGGGCCAGGAGCACGGCGGCCGCGTTGTTGTTGACCGCGAAGGCGGCGTCGGCGCCGAAGAGCGCGGTCAGCAGACCGGACACGAGGGCGGCACGCTCGCCGCGCTTTCCCGAGTCGAGGTCGAGCTCGAGGTTGCTGTAGCCGCCGGCGACGGCCAGCGCGTCGACGGCCGCGCGGGCAAGCGGGGCGCGACCGAGGTTCGTGTGCAGGATGACGCCGGTCGCGTTGATGACGCGCCGGAGACGCGGCGCGACGGCCGACCGCAGCCGAGCCTCGACCGCGGTAACCCGGTCTTCGCCGTTGCCTCCACCGTCACGCTCCGCGGCGATCTGCGCGCGAAGCGCCTCCACCACTAGGCCCCGACCGTAGGTCCCGACCAGCCCCGCGTATGCGGGCTCGTTGATCAGCGTGCCGACGGCAGGCAGGGGCGCAGGCCGAACAGCCCTGGGATCGCGTAACCGTGACATGCGCCTGTTGAGATTAGGCTCGGCGGCTCGTAAAAGGGTGTCATCACCACGCCGAGCAGGTTCGGACCCTGGAAGAACTGGAAGGCGATGAGCACCACTACGCAGCCTCCCCACACCTCGCGCCGCCGCGCGCTCACCTCGTAGAAGAAGCGCGCGTTCCGGTTGCGGAAGAGCGCCTCGATGACGTTCCACCCGTCGAGCCCGGGGATCGGCAGGAGATGGAAGGCGAAGAGCGACAGGTTCAGGAAGAAGATCGCGTAGACGAAGAGTCCGAAGGTCTGGGCCGACACCTCGTATGCCCCGCCGAGGCCGCGGCTGTCCAGCACGCGCCAGATGGCGCCGAAGACCAGCGCCACGACGAGGTTGGCCGCCGGTCCGCCGAGCTCGTAGAGGACCTTCTGCCCGGTCGTGCGGATGCGGTTCGGCTGCACGGGGACGCGGCGGCCCCATCCCACCAGCGCGACGAACACCGCGATGACGCCGAAAGGCTCGAGAAACCGCCGCGGGTCGGGCGTGAAGTAGCCGAAGTAGCGCACAGAGCGGTCGCCGAGGAGGTAGGCGGCGGCGGCGTGGCCCATCTCGTGGATCGGGATGGCGATGAGCAGCGCGGGCACCAGGGCCAGCGCCCCGACTACGAAGGCGACGAACAGGCTCAATCTATGGGGATCTTCGTGTCGCGCTTGGTGGTCCGGCGCCGCGCGCGGGCTCGCCGCGCCCGCGTGGCGGCCGGCGCCGGCGCCACGCGGTTCTCGTAGATCAGCATCAGCGCCGTGATCAGCTCGCGCTGGGCGTTGAGCAGATGCACCTGCGCGGCGGGGGGCACCATGTCGGTGAGCAGGTGCCCGACGCGTGACGCCAGCTCGTTGATCAGCTCGATGACGCGCTCGCCGTCGCGGCTCATCGGCCCTTCTCCTCGGCCGCCTTGACGGGCCGCGCGAAACGCACGCGCAGCTCCCCGCCCTCGATCGTCGCGCCCGCCGTCTCGCGGCGCGCCAGGACGCGGGGCAGGGTGATCTCGCGCCGGTAGTTGCCGACGGTCACGTAGAGCTCCCCGTTGTGGCGGCTGAGGTCGACCGCAGAACGGTCGACGAAAGGCACCTTGAGCGCCAGCACGTAATCCGTACCCTCCTTGTCGATGCGCTGGGGATTGGACGTCGCGAAACGGCTGGCGGGGTCCTGGTCGGCATAGATCGCGTCGGCCATGCGAGCCAGCATCTTCGCGCCCACGACCTCGCGGTCGAACAGCGGGACGTTGAAGATCGGGATGCCGCCGAAGGATTGCTCGACCTCGGCCTGATAGCGATGGTGGATCTGCTGCCACTTCTGGAAGAGCTCGTCGTGCAGCTCTCCGGGCAGCAGGCGGTTCACGACCACGGCGTCCGTGACGTAGCCGAACAGGCTGAGATACGTGTACGCGCGCTTGGCCTCCTTGATGACCATCTTCTCGAGGTTGAGAACGATGCGGACGGTCGTCACCTCTGGGTCGGTCAGCACCTTGCGCATGCCGTCGAGGTCCAGCAGCAGGTCCTTGAGCGACGCGTACACCTCGTCCGACGGCAGAGGCATGCCCATCATCGGCTGCAGGACCGGCCGCGCCACACGCATCGCGCGTCGGGACCACGGATAGATCTTGTCGAGCCACCACTTGGCCGCGTCGGGAAACGTCAGCAGCTGCAGCGTCTCGCCTGTCGGCGCGCAGTCGACCACGACGACGTCGTGCTCCCCGCGCTGCGCGTAGTGCTTGATCCACATCAACGACGCGACCTCGTCCATGCCGGGTGGATTCGCGACCTCGTCGGCGAGGACCTCGTCCAAGCCCTGCGTTGAGAAGACCTCGACCGCGTACTCGTGCAGCTTTGCCCAGTGACGCTGCATCTCGTGCAGAGACGACACCTCGTGCGCCCACAGGTTGTCGCCGACCTTTGTCGACTCGGTGCCAAGCTCGACGTCGAACGAGTCGCCGAGCGAGTGCGCGGGGTCGGTGCTCATCACCACCGTCCGGTAGCCGGCCGCCGCGCAGCGCACCGCGGTGGCCGCGGCAACCGACGTCTTCCCGACCCCGCCCTTGCCCGTGAAGAGGATGACCCTCACGCGGCGAAGTCTACGTTTGGTTCGCTCCCGCCTGTTCGGAGGTGGCGCCGCCCGTCACGTGGTCGGAGATCAGCACCTCGACGTGCCTGAGGATCTGCAGGGTCACCTCGGTGTTGTGCTCGATCGCCCTCAGGATCTGCACGTTCTGGCGATCCGCCTTGTCGGCCTCGCTCGCCGCGTGCTCGAGCGTCAACCGGTCTTTCTGCGCCTGGCGGTTGCCGGCGAGCAGCAGCACGGGGCCCGTGTAGGCGGCCTGGGTAGAGAACGCGAGGTTGAGCAGGATGAAGGGATACGGGTCGAGGTGGATCTTGCCCGTGATCTCGAGCGAGTTGATGGTGATCCAGGCGGCCACGAGCAAGGTCTGGATGATCAGGAAGCGCCATGAGCCGATGAAGGCCGCGATCCCGTCGGCGAGCTGCTCGCCGAAGGTGGCTTCTTCGTGGTGGACGACGTTGACCGGATGCTTGTGGTCTTCGGCGCTGGCCTTGCGCCGGTGCAGCGAATCCTTGATCGCCAGCTGCCCCGAGTCCCCGGTCCGCACTGCCATGGAGAACCGGAAGCCTAACCGATTACTTGACGATCAGAGGCACCGTTACCGAGCCGAGGCCGAGCAGCACGACCATCGCTGCGCCCACCACGAGCAGGCGAACGAGGTCTTTGGTGAAGTAAGGCACCCGGTCGAGCGGAATCGAGGGGTCGGCCGACTCCACGGTGAACCGGCCGCCGCGGCCCTTGATGATCCGATTGGTCGAGCCGAGCGACATCTCCACCGAGCGAACAAGCGCCTGGTCACCGCCGACGCGGGCCTGCTGCGACGTCCGTGTGGCGGTGGTCGCCGTGCCGGATGCCGTGCCCCCTGTCGCCGGCGTGAGCGGGCCCGCCGGCCGCATCGGCTGGCGGTATTTGGCCTTCGCCCTCTTCTTGCCTTTGCGACTCATCAGGAGAGCAAGTCTAGAGAGCTGTCGTGCCCCTCCGTCGCCCCTGGAGGCGACGTCGCCCCTCCGTCGCACCGCGGGCGACACCTCCCCACCAAGTGGAGAGGAGGGTCGGAGGGTTCAGGACAGGCAGGCGGTAGGAGGAGCTGGTTCTGGGTCGTGGGGTGCGACTCGGGAAGGTGGTCCGCCTGCCTGTCGTTGGGCCTGGGACTCAACGTGTTGAGACGTTGGCTACGAGATGTTGTGTCCCGACGCAAGTTATAACCCCGAATGTAGTTGCTGTCAAGCCCTTTAAGCTAGCGGCCGATGCGAAAGAAGACCACGTCGCCATCCTGCACCCGGTAATCGCGGCCTTCGATGCGCAGCTTGCCCGCGGCGCGCAGCGCTTCCATCGACCCCGCCGCCACGAGCTCGTCGACCGACGTCACCTCGGCGCGGATGAAGTGTTTTTCGAAGTCGGTGTGGATCTTGGCCGCGGCGACAGGGGCGGGCGAGTCCTTCTCGGTCGGCCACGCGCGCACCTCAGGCTCGCCGGCCGTGAAGTAGGTGATCAGCCCGCCCGCCTCCCAGACGGCACGGGCGATGCGCCCGAGCCCCGACTCGTCGATGCCGTAGCCGGCACGCATCTCGGCCTGCTCGGCGGGCTCGAGCTCCGCGAGCTCGGCTTCCAGTCGCGCCGATAGAGCGATGGACGGCGCGCCCTCCCCGTCCGCGAGCCTCTTCACCCTTGCCGCCTGCTCGCCGCCGCCTGGCAGGAGCTCCTCGGCGACGTTGGCGACGTAGACCGCCGGCTTCAGGGTGACCGGGAAGATCCCGAGCAGGAGCGCGCGCTGGTCTGGCTCGAGCCCCAGCGTCCGCAGCTGCTGGCCCGCGTCGAGATGCTGCTTGGCCGCCGTCAGAACTTCGGTCTCGGCCTGCGCGTCCTTCTTACCGGCTCGAGCCTCCCTGGCCACGACGTCGAGGCGCCTCTCCACCGAGGCCAGGTCGGCGAGCACGAGGTCGAGCGCGAACTCCTCGAGCTCCGCGACCGGATCGGGCTCGGGACCGAAGCAGCGCGCCACCTTGAGCAGCACGTCCGCCTGTCGCGCGAAGGCGACGCGCTGTGCGCGGCTGCCCGCTGGCGTGTCCTCGACCCGCACCTGCGCCGGCGTGAACTTGGCCGGTTTCACCGCCTGGTCCAGGCGCGTCAGCCGCTCGTCCGGGATGTCGACCATACCGACGCCGTCCGCCCCGCGGCCGGCGGTAAGGGCGGCGAAGAGCGTCGTCTTGCCGGCCCCGGCGGGACCCACGATGGCGACGTTGACTGGCAACTACACCAGTTCCTGGTCGAGCTCGAAGGCGGTGTGCAGGACACGCACGCCTTTGTCCACCTGGTCGCGCGCCACCAGGCACGTGATGCGAATCTCGGACGTGCTGATCATCTCGATGTTGATCCCGGCCTCGGCGAGCGCCCGAAACATGCGCGCCGCGATGCCCGGAGTGCCCAGCATGCCGGTGCCGACGATGGACAGCTTGGCGATGCCTCCGGCGGACGCGACGCGAGTCGCGCCGACCTGCTTCGCCGCGGCCTTGACAAGCTTTTCCGCCGCCTTCAAGTCCGACTCGGCCACGGAGAAGGTGAGGTCGGTGTGACCCGACCGCCCGATGTTCTGGACGATGACGTCGACGG
This sequence comes from Candidatus Dormiibacterota bacterium, assembly GCA_035689485.1. GTDB lineage: Bacteria > Chloroflexota > Dormibacteria > Dormibacterales > Dormibacteraceae > 40CM-4-65-16. The sequence goes on from DASSLL010000067.1 coordinate 74,133, forward strand.
AGATCCCGGCCGCGCTCAGCGGTTCGAAGATCGTGGCGGCGACACCGGGGCGGTCGCGCACGCCGATCACCGTGATCTTGGCGACGTTGGTCTCTTGCGCGATGCCGCGCACTCGCTGGCGGTCTTCCATCGGAACGTGGGCGACGATCATCGTACCGACGCCGTTGTTGAAGCTCGACCGCACGTGGATGGGCACGCCGTAGAGCTCGCCGATCTCCACGGCGCGCGGATGGAGCACGCGCGCACCGACTGCCGCGAGCTCGAGCATCTCGTCGTACTGGATGTGGCTCAGCTTGCGGGCAGTCTTGACGACGCGCGGATCGGCGGTGAAGATGCCGTCGACGTCGGTGTAGATCTCACACGTCTCGGCGCGCAGCGCCGCGGCGAGCGCGACCGCGGTGGTGTCCGAGCCGCCACGACCCAGCGTCGTGATCTCGAGCTCTTCGGTCACGCCCTGGAAGCCCGCCACGACCGGCACCTGCTTCATTCGCAGCGCTTCGACGATGCGGTCGGGCTTGATGTCGCGAATGCGCGCTCGGGAGTGGTGCCCGCTCGTCCGCACACCGGCTTGCGCGCCCGACAGCGAGACCGCGTCCACTCCCATCCCCTGCAGGCACATCGCGACCAGCGGCGCCGTGATGGTCTCGCCGTTGGCAATCAGCATGTCGAGCTCGCGGGCCGGCGGTTCGGGGTTGACGCTTTCGGCGAGCGAGATGAGCCGGTCGGTCGTGTGACCCATGGCCGAGACGACCGCGACGACCTGGTGGCCGGATTTGACGGTCTCGGCGATACGGCGGCTGACCCGCCGGATGCGTGCGGCGGAACCGACGGAGGTGCCGCCGTACTTCTGGACGATCACAACGTGCGGAACATGCCCTTGTCGGTGATCTTCGTCACCATCGCTCGCCCGCGCAGCGGATGCGACTCCTCCATTGCTTTGGATATGCGGTTGGCCTGCGAAGGGGCGCAGAACGCGAAGATGCTCGGCCCGGCGCCGCAGATCGCCGCCCCATAGGCGCCCGCGGCCTCGGCGACGCGAATCACCTCTTCCGCCCATGGGTAGAGATGCAGGCGGTGCGGTTGGTGCAGGCGGTCGCGCAGCGCCTCGCCGAGCAGAGCCGGCCGCTTCGACAGGATGGCGCGGGCCAGCAGGGCGGTGCGCGAGGCGTTGAACGTGGCGTCTGAGAGCGAGACGGAGTCGGGCAGGACGCTGCGCGCCTTCTCCGTCGGCAGCGGCTGGTGGGCGACGAAGAGCGCGATCCCCCACCCGGGGTTGGGCAGCTTCTCGTCGACCTTCTCCGACACGATGCGGATGCCGCCCGCCGCCGAGGCCGCGACGTTGTCGTAATGGCCCTCGTCCGCGCCGGCGTCGATGATGTGGCTCTTCACGTCCCATGGGCTCAGCAGCGCCGAGGCCGCCAGCCGCGCCGCGGCGCTGCTCCCCAGGCCGACACCCATCGGGATCTCACTGCGCACGCGTCCTTTCATGTTCAGCCGCGTGAACGGGTTCTCGTGGGCGTACAGGTAGTCGGCGCCTTCGCCCTCGTAGTCCCACGACGGACGTTCGGCTTCGTTGGCCTCCACCTCGAGCCAGAGGTCGATGGCCATGGCCATGCAGTCGAAGCCGGGGCCGATGTTGGCGATCGACGCGGGGACCTTTATGCGCATTCAGGCTCGCCCGCCAATGTCGGATCTGCGCGCATATCGGGGAGTCTCAGTCGTCTGGAGCCCGGATAGTCGCGCATATCCGGGGGGGCGGCTTTCACAGCTTCAAGACCTTAGCGAGTGTGCGCGCGTCTCCGTCCAGCTCAATGGGCGGTTCGACGTTTTTCAGCGCCGCGTCGGGGTCTTTCAAGCCGGACCCGGTGAGGACCACCACCGTCACCGCGTCCTGCTCGACCCTGCCTTCGCGCACGAGCCGGAACAGAAGCGCGAGCGGCGCCGCCGAAGCCGGCTCGGCGAACAGACCCTCGGCGTTGGCCAGCCGGATCTGCGCGGCCAGGATCTCCGTGTCTGTGACAGCGGCGATCATGCCGCCCGACTCATCGCGCGCCGAGGTCGCGCCTTCCCAGGACGCCGGGTTGCCGATCCGGATGGCCGAGGCGACCGTCTTCGGATGCGCAACCGGTGCACCGTTGACGATCGGCGCGGCGCCTTCGGCCTGCGCGCCCACCATGCGCGGCAAACGCGTCGCCCGTCCCGCCGCCTGGTACTCGCGAAAGCCTTTCCAGTAAGCGGTGATGTTGCCCGCATTGCCCACCGGCAGGAACAGGTAGTCGGGGGCGTCGCCGAGCTCGTCGACGATCTCGAACGCCGCCGTCTTCTGACCCTCGATGCGATGCGGGTTGACCGAGTTCATCAGCGCGACAGGGTATCGGCCGGTCACGTCGCGCACGGTTTCGAGGGCCTTGTCGAAGTTGCCTTTGAGCGCCACCACCTTCGCCCCATACATCAGCGACTGCGAGAGCTTGTTGAGCGCTATTTCGCCGGACGGCACGACGACGATCGCGCGCGTGCCGGTCCGCGCCGCATACGCGGCCATCGAGGCCGACGTGTTGCCCGTCGACGCGCACATCAGGACCCGGCTGCCCGACTCCAGCGCCTTCGCGACAGCGACCACCATGCCGCGGTCCTTGAACGACCCCGTCGGGTTCAAGCCTTCGTACTTGAAGTAGAGGTGCTCGAGGCCGAGCGCGCGGCCGATGTTGCGGCTCGCGACCAACGGCGTCGAGCCCTCGTTCAAGTCCACGTCGGGCGTCGAGCTCGAGATCGGCAGGCGCTCGCGGTAGCGCGCGATCACTCCCACCGCGCCTCGCCCCTTATTAGAAGACGCGGAGGAACGAGGACACCGCCCGGATGGGCTCGAGGCTCGCCATCCTCTCGCGCGCTCTCTGCAGGCTTGCGTCCAGCGAAGGGTGCGTGGTCACGACGAGCTCCGCGGTCTGGTCGTGCGAGAAGGCGTCCTTCTGGATGAAGCTCGAGATGCTGACGCCTTCTTCGGCGAAAACCTGGCCGACCGCGGCGACCACGCCGGGCCGGTCCTCGGCCTGCAGGCGGTAGTACGCGCGCGTCCTCACCTCGCCGATCGGCACCACGCCGATGCGGTCGTCGAAGGTGAAAGAGGGCCGGCTCTGGACGCCGCGGCGGATGGATCGCGCGAGGTCGACGAGGTCGCCGACGACCGCCGACGCGGTCGGCCTGCCCCCCGCGCCCTGGCCGACGAGCAGCACCTGGCCGACAAGGTCGCCCTCGACGAAGACCGCGTTCTCGGCGCCCTCGACGCGCGCGAGCGGATGGTCGAGCGGGATCATCGCCGGGTGCACGCGCGCCTCGACTCGCCCTGGGTGGCGCTGCGTGTGGGCGATGAGCTTGATCGCGTAGCCGAGCTCGCGCGCGTAGCGGAAGTCGACGGGCTCGATGCCTTCGATGCCCTCGCGATAGATCTCGCCCGGACGCACCTTGATCTCGTAGGCGATCGAAGCGAGGATCGCGAGCTTGTAGGTGGCGTCGAATCCGCCGATGTCGTCGGTCGGGTCCGCCTCGGCGTAGCCGGCGTCCTGCGCCTCGCGCACGGCGTCGGGCATGCGAATGCCGGCCGAGGCCATCCGGCCGAGCACGTAGTTGGTCGTGCCGTTGATCACCGCCGAGACGCGCTCGATGCGGTTCGCCTGCAGGTCGGTCCGAAACGCGCTGATCAGGGGGATGCCCCCACCCACCGCGGCCTCGAAGTAAACGTCCACGTTCTTCTCGGCGGCCTGGTCGAGCAGCTCGGGGCCGTGTTTGGCCATGACGACCTTGTTGGCCGTGATCACGTGCTTGCCCGCCTGGATCGCGCGCTCGATGTACGACCGCATCGGCTCATCGCCGCCCGCGACCTCGATCAGGACCTCGACCGAGCGGTCGTCGAGCACGTCCGCGGCGTCGGCGGTCAACAGGTCGGCCGAGATTGGGATCGGACGCCGCTTGGCCGGGTCGCGCACCAGCACCCGCTTCAGGCACAGCTCGACGCCGGCGCGCCTCGACAGCTGCGGCCCCCAGGACAGCAGGCGGTCGGCCACCTGCGAGCCGACAGTCCCCAGGCCGATCAGGCCGACGTTCAGCGGCCGCGAATTCATAGCCGGTTATTCTCCCTATTCGTGACGCTGATCCTGCGGGAAAGTGACGTCCAGGACCTGATCGACATGGACGAGGTCATCGCCGCCGTCGAGCTGGCCATGCGCGAGCTCGGGGAAGGCGACGCTCACAACGAGCCGCGGCGGCGGGCGTTCGCGGGCGGCGGTCTGCTGAACGTCCTCTTCGCCTCCTTCCCCGGCGGCAGGTGCACCGGGGTCAAGGCCTACACGGTGTCCAACGGGCGGGTCCGCTTCCTGGTCTCGCTCTTCGGCCTCGACGGTGCGCTCGAGGCGCTGGTGGAGGCGGACTTCATGGGCGCCTACCGGACCGGCGCCGCGTCCGCGGTCGCGGCGCGCGCCCTCGGTGCCCCCGCGGCGTCGACGGTCGCCCTGATCGGCACCGGGTGGCAGGCGTCGACGCAGGCGCTCGCGCTCTCCCGCGTGCTGGAGATCAAGGAGCTGCGCGTGTTCAGCCGCAACGCGGAGAAGCGCGCGGTCTTCGCCGCCGAGCAGCAGGAGCAGCTCGGGGTGAAGACGGTCGACGCGGCGGGCGCCGAGGCGGCGGTGCGCGGCGCGGACGTGGTCGTCACCGTGACCACGAGCCACGAACCGGTGATCGAGGCCGCGTGGGTCGAGAAGAAGGCGCTGGTCATCGCCGTCGGCTCGAACTATCCAAACCGGGTCGAGGTGCCGGCCGACCTGGTGGCGCGGGCCCAGACCGTGGTCGTCGACCAGCTGGCGGATGCCCGGCTGGAGAGCGGTGACCTCATCCAGGCGGCGGCCGCCGGGAAGTTCGACTGGGAGCAGGCGGTGGAGCTCGGCGCGGTGGTGGCGGGACGCTGGGAAGCCCCCGAGCGTCCCGGGATCAGGCTCTTCGAGTCACACGGTCTCGCCATCTGGGACCTGGCGGCCGCTTCGACGGTCGTCGCCAAAGCCCGCGAGCGGGGCGGTTACGAGGAGATCGAGTTTCTCGGCTAGCGGCTAGTGGACGTGGCTCTGGATGACCGGCTGCAGGCCGAGCCCGCCGAGCTGGAACCACGAACCGACGAGGAAAGCGCCGAAGAGGATGACGACCAGCGCGGCGCTGGCGGTCGAGTACACGACCCACGGCGCGGGCCCGGTGGCGGCAAGACGGACCATGAGCTCCGACCAGTCCGGGCCACGCCGGGGTTTCCAGGTTTCAACCTCTGCCCGGACCATCCGGCTCACGTCTGTCTCGGAGGGCGCGTTCTGCCCTCCCCGAGTGGCGTTATCTTCCACGTAGGGCACCTTCACTTCTCGAACGCTCGGTCTCCGATTGCTGGTCGCTGCCCATGGTTTTTCGCATGATCGCCACCGCCTTGGCGATCCTCGACGCCACCGTTCCCGCCGGCACCCCGAGCACCTCGGCGATCTCCTCCCGCGTCAGACCCTCGTAATAGTGGAGGACGATGGCGGCCCGGAGCTTCGGGCTCAGGCCCGCCAGGGCCTTGTCGACGACGTTGCGCGCCTCGGCGCGGTCGTAGTCGCGGCGGTCGGGCGCGACGTACAGCTTGGCGGGCAGGAACCTCGCCAGCTTCTGCCGCCGGAGGTGTGAGATCGCGAGGTTGATGCCGATCCTGCGCAGCCACGCGCCCGGAGGGGCGGTCGGCGTGTAGCGGTGGCGCGCCCGGTAAGCGCGCACGAAGGTCTCCTGCGTCAGGTCCTCGGCGGCCGCGGAGTCGAGCACCACCGCCCGGATCGCGCGGTACACGGCGTTGAACTCCTGGTCGTAGAGCTGCCGGAACTGGGTCTTGGGATCCAGGGGCGGGACGTCGGGCACCCGACTAGTTTGACGGTGAGCGCCTGCGGGCGAGAGTGACAATCGCCGGGCATTCATACGCCTTCGAGCGCTGAATGCACTCTCGGCCTGCGATGGTGGGCGACCCGGGACTCGAACCCGGATGGGTTACCCCACACGCCCCTCAAACGTGCGCGTCTACCAGTTCCGCCAGCCGCCCTGCTGTGGCCGGTTGATTTTACGCGACAGTTTGAGACCAATTTCGAGACCGCCGTGAGATCGCCTCCGATACCACGTGCGCGGGATGGTGACGCACATGAGCACAACCGCGATCGCCACGAAGACCCGTATCGAGCGCGAGCCCGGCCGGCGCGTGAGCCTCGGCCGGCTTCTCTCCGTCAACGCCATGTGGCTCGGGCAGGGCGCGCACTGGCCACCCATCACCTTCTCGCTGCTGCCGGCGGCGGCGCTGATGATCACCGGGACCACGGCGGCCTCGGCCCTTTTGATCGGCCGCGTTTCGGCGGCCGGCAACCTGTTCGCCCTGCTCGCCCCGATCCTCGCCGGCTGGCTGAGCGACCGCACGCGCAGCCGCTGGGGCAGGCGCCGCCCCTGGCTGGTGGCGGGCACGGCCGTGAACCTGGTCGGGCTGGCGGCGCTGGCGCTGGCGGGGACGCCGCTCGTGGTCGCGATCGCGTACATGCTGGTGCAGCTGAGCTTCAACCTCGCGGGCGGCGCCTACGCCGCGGTGATCCCGGACGTGGTGCCTGCCCACGAGCGCGGTCGCGCATCGGGAATGCTCGGCATGATGAACGTGGTCGGCTCGGTGGCCGGCCTCGCAGGCGTCATCGCGGCTCTCACCTTTCTGGGCGAGAACCACACCGGCATCGTCGCCGGCTATGGAGTCGTGATCGCCGTGCTCTCGATCACCACGATCATCACCGTGGTCGCGATCGAGGAGCCGCCCGCCCCCGCCGCACGACCCGAGCCCTTCGCGCTGTCCCCGCTCGGCGTCGTTGCGGTCGCCGCGGGGTCGATCGCCGGCCTCGCGTGGTTGGGCTTCAACCTGCTCCCGCTCGACGGATGGACGTGGGCCATCGTCATCGCCGGCGCCGTGGGCGTCGCCGTCGCCGTGTTCAGCGCGGCCCGCGTGCCTGCGATGCGCGAGTTCTTCGCAGCCTTCCGCAACCGCGACTTCTTCTGGACGTTTGCCACGCGCGCCTTCGTGATCATGGGCATCAACACGATCCTTCCTTTCCTGGCCCTCTATTTCCGAGACGTGGTCGGCGTGAACGACCCCGGAACGATGAGCGGCCTGTGGGGCCTGGCCGTCCTCGCCGGCGCCATCGTGCCGGCGATCGTCGGCGGACACTTCTCCGACCGGCTCGGCCGGCGCAAGCTCTTCGTCTACATCTCCGGCGGCGCGCAGGCGCTGGTCGCGTCGGTCTTGCTGTTCGGCCTGGTCCAGTCGCTGCCGGTGATCTTCGCCATGGGCGTGGTGTTCGGGATGGGCTACGGCATGTACTACGCGGTCGACTGGGCCATCGCGTGCGACGTGCTCCCCGACCGGGAGCGGTCCGGCGGACGCGACATGGGCCTGTGGCACATCGCCTTCACGCTGCCCACCGCCCTGGCGCCCGCAATCTTCGCGCCGCTCCTCAACGCCTTCAACGAGCCGAACCACCTGGTGCTCGGAATGGCGACCGGCAACCATCTGGGATTCCGGCTCGTCTTCGCCGGCGCGGCATTCTGGTTCGTGCTGGGCACCGTGTTCGTGCAGCGCATCAGGGCCGTGCGGTGACGCCTGCGGGCGGCGTGCGGCGGATTCTTGCCGTCTTCATCGACGTCTTCGCCTACTCCGCGATCTGGGGTTTCGGAAATGCGGTCGCTCACGGGAGCCCGGTGCCGTATGGCGTGGCCGCGGCCTTCGTCCTCGATGTGGCCCTGACCGCATACGGGGTGTCGGCGGGTCGCTGGCTCACCGGGATTCGCGTCGCCCGAATCGAGGGTGGCAGGCCGGGTCTTTGGCGCGCGCTCGGCCGCACGGCGCTTGTCTTGGCCACCGGTTGGCTCGGCCTCGTGTGGTTGAGCCTGCTGCTGTGGTGGCGGCGCGAGGAGGGTTCGGACCGGCCGATGCCCGCGCGCCTGTGGTGGGACGCGGCGGCCGGCACGCAGCTCGTTACGGCTCGATAGATAACCGGGATGAATTCGGCAGCGCGGCTGCTTAACTTCGCTCGTCCAGATGAGCAGGTGGGAGGCGTGGGACCGGCGGACCAGGACCTTCGCCGTCGCGGTCGCGGCGGTGGCGGTCGGGTCGATCTTCTACGCCCTGATCCTCAAGTACGAGCCCTTCGGCCCGAAGACCGTCATCGCCATCGACGACGTCGGCGAAGCCCTGTCGGCGGCCATCGCATGCGCGGCGTGCGCATGGGCCGCGCGCCGAGCCCAGGGCCGAAACCGGCTCGGTTGGACCCTGATGAGCATCTCCACGGGTCTGTGGTCGGCCGGGCAGGTGACCTGGACGGTCTACGAGGTCGTCCTCGGCCAGCAGGTCCCGCAGCCGGGGCTCGTGGACATCGGCTTCCTCTCCGCCGTGCCGTTCGCGGTCGCCGGCATCCGGGCTTTCTGGGGCAGCGCCCGCGGCACCTCGGCTCGGTGGCGGGTCTGGTTCGACGGCCTCATCGTCGCCATCGCCCTGACCTCCACCGCCTGGGGCTTCGGCCTCAAGCTGGTGTGGGAAGCCGACGGCGACCTCGCTTCCAAGGCGTACGGCCTCAGCTATCCGGTCGGGGACATCATCGTCGGCACGGTCCTGATCCTCGCCATCCGCCGTGCCGCCGGCCAGCAGAAAGGGCGCATGGCGTTCCTGCTGTGCGGCGTGGCCGCGTACTCGATCGCCGACAGCGCCTTTGCCTACCTCACCGCCCAGAACGCGTATGGCTCGGTCGGCAGCGTCCTCAACACAGGTTGGTTCGCCGGCTTTCTCCTGATCGCGCTCGCGGCGGTCTATCCGGAAGCGCCGCCGAAGGCAGTGACGCAGCAGTCGTCGCTCGACCTGTGGCAGCTGGCGCTGCCGTGGATGACGCTGCTCACGGCGGCGGGCGGAGACTTCTACACGGCTCTCTCGGGACACGAGTCGGGGCTGTTCCAGCCGGCGATGACCGTGGTGCTGGCCATCCTCCTGACGGTGAACATGATCTTCGAGCGCCGGGAGTTCCTGGAGATGCTGACCGAGATCCAGACGTCGCACTCGACGCTGAACAGAGAGTTCACCGCCGGTCTCGCGGGCATCCGGCGGTTGAGCCGCGCCATCGAGAACGCCGAGGGCGCGGAAGCCCACCGTCTGGCGGCCGACATTCAGCGCGAGGCGGAGCGCCTCCATCTCATGGTCGACGAGATCCTGGACACCGAGGTGGACGGAGCGACTCTCGAGGAGATCGCCGAGGGGTCTGGGGCCGAAGGCCTCGTCGTCGCCGGCCGCAGCTAGGGCTGGTGCCCGCTGAGGGATTCGAACCCCCGACACCCGGTTCCGAAGACCGGTGCTCTAGTCCACTGAGCTAAGCGGGCGGGGTTAGGGGGCCCCGCCAAATCACGGCGAAGCCTCAGATTTGGTGGGGACTTTACCGCTACGGCGGACTCAGACTACCGCGACGTAACGCTCGTGGTTCAGTCCCCACGCGGCGTACCGCATCAAACCCATGGCGCGATATCGCCGCCGCCCGGCCGCCGTCGTGCCTGACTCGAGCGCCTCCCGCAAAGCCTTCGGCGTCTTGCCGGGAAACTCGGTGAACGCGCGCCCCACCGCGTCGAGGATGTGCGCGTCCGAGCCGCCGACCTCCGAGCAGCCGAGGCCGAGGTTGAGGCGCCGCGCGAGCTGGTTGAAGAGGTAGAAGCCTGGCGTCGCGTTCTCCACCTCGATCCCGTCGAAGGGCAGCTCCGCCGCCAGCCAGCCCACGCCGTGGACCGTCCCGCCCCGCGTGCGGCGCTGCGTCCGCCAGAAGGGGTGGACGGCGACCGCCAGCCCGCCCTGGTCGTGGATCGCGTGCACCGTGGCCGCCGCCGACATGCCCGGACGGACGCGACGCTCCAGGTACAGGCCGACGATGTGCCCGTCGCGGCTCGAGACCTCTTCGCCGACGACGACGTGCAGTTTCGAGCGGCGCGCGGCGTGCTCGCGCGCCCGCAGAGCGCCCTCGATGGTGTCGTGGTCTGTGACGGCGATGACGTCGAGCCCTGTGGCGCGTGCGTGATCGACGAGCTCTAGGGGTTCCGGCCACCCGTCGCTGAACGTCGTGTGCATGTGGAGGTCTGCCCGCCCCCGCTGGGCCATGGGCGTGCATCCTACGCCAGCCGGGGCTACCATCGACCTCAGATAACCTTCGTCTGGGGAAACGAAAGGTGGAGGTGGCGGCCGTGGAAGGCTTGATGCAGGACTACGAGCTCACTCTGCAGCACGTCCTGTGGCGTATCGAGCGACTGCACCAGAAGAAAGAGGTGGTGACCAAGCGCGACGACGGCGTGCACCGCACGACGTACGGCGAGATGGTGCCGCGCATCAACCGCCTGGCCGGGGCGCTGAAGCGTCTCGGGATCAAGCCCGGCGACCGAGTCGCCACGCTCGCCTGGAACAACGACCGGCACCTGGAGCTCTACTACGCCGTGCCCTCCATGGGCGCGGTGCTCCATACGTTGAACCTGCGGCTGTTTCCCCAGCATCTGGAATTCATCATCAATGACGCGGAAGACAAGGTTTTATTTGTCGATCAGACGCTTCTTCCGCTGCTGAAGCCCCTGCTCGGCAAGATCCCGACCCTCAAGACGATGGTCCTGATGGCGGAACCGACCGCCGCCAAGGGTCCCGACGGCATGCCGGAGATGCTCGACTACGAGAGCCTCCTCGCCGCTGAAAGCGACAGCTATCCCTGGCCCAGGATCTCGGAGCGGATGGCCGCCGCCATGTGCTACACGTCGGGCACCACGGGCAACCCGAAGGGCGTGGTCTACTCCCACCGCTCGCAGTTCATCCACACCATGGGAGTGCTGCAGGGCGACAACCTCGGCGTCACCGAGAACGACACCATCCTCCCGGTCGTCCCGATGTTCCACGCCAACAGCTGGGGCCTCCCGTACGCCATCGGCATGGCGGGGGCCAAGACCGTGTTCGCCGGCCGCTTCTCGGCCGATGCGAAGACGATCGTCGAGCTGTCCGAGCAGGAGGAAGTGACCTTCCTGGCCGGCGTACCGACGGTCTGGATCGGCCTCGCCGCCTACCTGAAGGAGAGCGGCAAGCGGCTCCCGAAGGTGCACACGGTGGTGTGCGGCGGCTCGGCCATCCCCCGGTCGCTGATGGAGGCGATGGACGCCCTCGGGCTCCGCATGCTTCACGCGTGGGGCATGACCGAGACCTCGCCTCTGGGCAGCGTCGCGCGCGTCTACGGCGGCCGCGACCCGGAGGACGAGCTGCGCCTGCGCCTGACGCAGGGCCGGGTCGCTCCCGGCGTGGAGATCCGGATCACCGACCCCGCCACCGGCGAGGAGCTGCCCTGGGATGGCGTCGCCTTCGGTGAGATCCAGGTCCGCGGTCCGTGGATCGCCCGCGGCTACCACAACGGCTACGACCCCGACAAGCTGACCGAGGACGGCTGGTTCCGCACCGGCGACGTGGCCAAGATCGACGTCGACGGCTACATCCAGATCGTCGACCGGACCAAGGACGTCATCAAGTCCGGCGGCGAGTGGATCTCGTCGGTCGAGCTCGAGAACGCCGTCATGGCCCACCCGAAGATCCTCGAGGCGGCGGTCATCGGCCTGCCGCACGTCAAGTGGGACGAGCGTCCGGTCGTCTATGCGGTGCCGCGGCCGGAGTTCAAGGGCCAGGTCACCGAGGCCGAGGTCATCGACTTTCTGCGCGACAGGGTCGCGAAGTGGTGGCTGCCGGACGAGGTGCGGTTCATCGACGAGGTTCCCAAGACATCGGTCGGCAAGTTCGACAAGAAGGTGCTGCGGGCCAACGCGGTCCCGATCAAGGAAGGAGCGACGCAGGGGGTGAGGAAGTAGTGAGCATTCGCGCAGGCGTCAAGGAGCACAGGATCAGCAAGGACAGGTTCCACCACAAGTGGGACAACTCGCTGCCGCCGGCGGCCGAGATCGACCCCGGGGACGTCGTGACCTTTGACACGGAAGAGGTCACGGCGGGGCAGCTTCAGAAAGGCGACCCTGCGTCCAGGCTGGGCGACCTGGACTTCAACCGCCTGTACCCGCTCGGCGGGCCCGTCTACGTCCGCGGCGCCGAGCCGGGCGACGCCCTCGAGGTGGAGATCCTCGAGCTCAAGCCGGGGTCGTGGGGATGGTCGGCCATCCTTCCCGGCCTGGGCCTGCTCTCGCAGGACTTCCCCGACCCGTATGTCCGCTACTTCGACCTCGGCGACAGGACCTCCGCCGAGCTGCGCCACGACGTGCACATACCCATCGCACCGTTCTGCGGGACCATGGGCGTGGCCACTGACGAGCCAGGGCCGCAGGACGTGCTGCCGCCCACCAAGGGCGCGGGCAACGTGGACACGCGCCACCTGACCGCGGGGACCAAGCTCTACCTGCCGGTCTACGTCCCGGGCGCGCTGTTCTCCGCCGGCGACTGCCATGCGGCGCAGGGAGACGGCGAAGTCTGCGTTACCGGCATCGAATGCCCGATGACGTTCTCACTCCGCTTTGGAGTGGTCAAGGGCGGCTCACCACGCCCGTGGAGCTATCACTTCGTGACTCCGGCCGCGCCGCTCCAGCCGCGGAGCGACGCAGCGGGCTACCACTCGGTGTGCGCGCTCGGACCCGATCTGATGGAGAACGCCCGGAATTCCGTCCGCTACACCATCGACTGGCTGGCCGCCGACCACGGCTTGAGCCGCGAGGACGCCTACATCCTCTGCAGCCTGGCCGGCGACCTGCGCATCAGCCAGATCGTGGACCAGCCGAACTGGGGCGTCTCCTTCTACCTGCCGTTGAGCGTGTTCAGCTAGCCGGCCGCCGCCGAACCGAACGGAAACCCGGGCTCACTCGGGCATACTGCTAGGCCCGAACGTGAGCACAACGCAGCTGGGGCGGTATCCGATCGAGGCCGAGCTGGGGCGCGGCGCCATGGGTGTGGTCTACCGATCGACCCATCCCCGCCTCGAGATCCCGGTCGCGATCAAGGTCCTCTCCGACCAGTACTCCAACGACACGAGCTTCCGCCAGCGCTTCCACCGCGAAGCGGCGACGGTGGCCTCGCTCAACCACCCGGGCATCGTCCGCGTCTACGACTTCGATGAGGACGGCCCGGTCCTGTTCATCGTCATGGAGTGGGTCGACGGCCGCTCGATGCGGTCGTGGCTGGACGAGTACGGCCGGTTCAGCGTCGACGTCTCGGTCGACCTGATCCAGCAGCTGCTGTCGGCCGTCGGCGTCGCGCATGACTACCAGATCGTCCACCGCGACCTGAAGCCGGACAACATCCTGATCTCCAACCGCGGCAAGACGAAGATCCTCGACTTCGGCATCTCCAAGCTGATCGACGACAAGCACCGTCTGACCGCGACGGGTTCGATGGTCGGCACGCCGGCCTACATGGCGCCGGAGCAGGTCAAGGGCGAGCCCGTCGGCGCGACGGCGGACATCTACTCGTTGGGCATGATCCTGTACGAGCTGCTGCACGGCGAGCCTCCCTTCACCGGCCAGCTGCCCGCCGTGCTGCACTCGCAGGTGTTCGACAAGCCGCGCGCTTCGACCGCGATCCCCTCGCCGATCATGGAGATCATCTGGAAGGCGACGGCCAAGAACCCGACGCAGCGCTTCCAGACCTGCGAGGAGTTCGCCGGAGCCTTCCACTACATGCCGAAGGCGGCGATCGCGCATCCGCCGGCCGAGGCGATCGCGGCGGTGGCCGACACCGGGGCCGAGGAAGAGGAGGTCGAGGAGGCCCAGCCGCTCCCCGCTCGTTCCGACGGGCACAAGCCCTCGGGCGTGTGCACGTACAGCGACTGCAGCGAGCGGCGGGGGTGGGCCTGCGCCTACACGGACATGACTGGGCGCAAGTGCAACAGCTGGTGGTGCCGGCGCCACATCCAGTTCATCGAGCGGACCCCGTTCTGCCCCCGCCACGCGTCGGTCATCCGCGCGCTGGCGCCGACCGCCAACACCATCTTCGAGATCAAGAACCGCCCCGCCGTCGACGACCGCGCCCTGCCGCTGGCGGCTCTGGTCGCGGAGGACGTGGACAAGGACGTCACCGAACTCGTGCGCCGCCGGTACCAGAACCGCAAGGACGTGACCATCGCCCGCGACCGGACCGTCCGCCAGACCTGGTCGGGCCACGACAACGTCGCCTGGGAGCGAAGCTGGGCGGCCCTGAAGAGCCAGGGCTACCTCATCCGGATCGCGGTGCGCGTGGCGGCCGGCGAGCCCGATTACGTGCAGCTGCTGATCGGCAACACCGTGGTGTTCAAAGAGGTCCCGGACTGGATCAGCCGGCGCCGCGAGGGCGAACCGCCGGACCACGCCGACCGCGCGCGCTTCGGCAAGAAGCTGTTCGCCGCCATCCTCGAGCACGTCGACGCGCCTCGGCCCGTGCCCTCGGCGACGCCGACGGCGAGCCACCAGATCGAGCCGCCGCCGCCGCCCGAGATCAACCGCACGCTGATCGAAGGCATGGTGCTGCGCATCGCGGGCTCGGCGACGCGCGTCACGGGTTACGAGGTTGCCGATGCGCTGGCGCTGCCCTTCAACGCCATCGAGCCGATCCTCAAGAACCTGACCAGCCAGAACCTGCTCGACGCGCTCGGCCTGGCCCAGGAGCAAGGCCCCTGGCTGGGCCGGCCGCTCCCCGAGCGCATGGCTTACGCGATCACCAAGCAGGGTCGCTCACGCAGCGACCAGATCAGCGACGCGAGCACGCGCTACATGGGCCCGGCGCCGGTGTCGATGGCCGAGTACAAGGCGGTGCTGGCCGAGGCGAACAAGCCCGGCACGCTGGACCTGGTCAAGGTGTCGCTCGCGCTCGCCGGCATCGAGCTCGCGCCCGGGGTCATGGAAGCCGTGCGCGCGGCGGTCAACTCGCGCTCGTCGATCTTCATCTACGGTGCGCCCGGCAACGGCAAGACGACGCTGGCCCGGCGCCTGCCGTCGCTGCTCGGAAGCCCGATCGTCATCCCGGTCGCCCTTGACGTGGGCGCCGGCGAGGTGATGACGATCTTCGACGGGGCCGTGCATCGCCTTGAGCCCAACCAGCCCGAGGACAAGCGTTGGCGCAGGGTTTCGCGCCCGCTGGTGCAGGTCGGTGGGGAGTTTCAGCTCGAGATGTTCGACACGACGTGGGAGGACGGCTCGCGGGTCTACGGCGCGCCGCTCCAGGTCAAGGCGAACGGCGGTGTGCTGCTCATCGACGACCTGGGCCGCCAGCGCGTCTCCCCCAAGCAGATCCTCGACCGCCTTCTCGTGCCCCTCGAGCAAGACACCGACTTCCTCAACCTGAGCGCGTCCGGCCGCAAGGTCGAGATTCCGTTCCTGGCCCAGCTGGCGCTGTCGACCAACCTCAAGCCGGCCGAGCTGCTGGACGAGGCGTACCTGCGCAGGCTCGCCTACAAGGTGCTGATGCCCGACCCGACGTGGGAGATGTGGTGCCGCATCTTCGAGCGCGAGCGCGAACGGCTGACCATCCAGCCCGACGCGGCGGCGCTGGATATGGTCCACACGATGTACGGCGGACGGCCGCTGCGCGGCAACCATCCTCGCGACCTTCTGGAGAGGCTGGTGGACGTGTCATCGGCGCGTGGCGTGCGGCCGAAGCTCACGCCGGAGCTGCTCGAGGCGGCCTGGAACACGCTGTTCGTGGCTTCCTGAGCCCCCGCGCGCACCGGAAACGCAGCCGCGGACCGTTAGACCGGTGCTGAGCATTGCGCCCCACCGCCACGCCCCCGCCGATCGTCCTTCTTCGTGCGGTCACTCACGCGTACGGCTCCAGGAAGGCGCTTGACAACGTCGACCTCGCTCTGCACCCGCGCGAGCTGACGTTTCTCGTCGGCCCAAGCGGCGCCGGCAAGACGACGCTGCTGAAACTGATCAACCGCGAAACCCGACCGACCAGAGGGCAGGTCTGGGTCGCGGGGATTGGGGCTCACGAGCTGAAGGCATCGCAGGTGGCCGGCCTGCGGCGGCGGGTCGGTGTCGTTTTCCAGGACTACAAGCTGCTGCCGCGGCTGACCGCGCTCGAGAATGTCGCCTTCGGTCTGCAGGTCAGCGACTTGAGCGTCTCCAACGAGGAAGCCCAGGATCGCGCCCGTGACGCCCTGGAAGCGGTTGGCATTGGGGACCGAACCGCATCGTTTCCGCACCAGCTTTCGGGCGGCCAGCAGCAGCGGGTGGCCGTGGCCAGGGCGGTGGTTGCCCAGCCGCCGGTGCTGATCGCCGACGAGCCGACCGGGAATCTCGATCAGGCGACCGCGTGGGATCTGATGGACCTCTTCGAGGACATCGCGGCCTGGGGGACGGCTGTGCTCGTCGCGACCCACAACATCGAGATCGTCACCCGGCTCCAGCGTCGCGTCGTGACCCTGGTGAACGGGCGGCTGATGCGCGACCAGCCGGCAGGTCACGCCGGCCGGATGGCATGGCTGGCCACGTCTTGACCTTGCGCCGGCCTCGCGGCCGGCGGATCAAAGCGGTTCTCTCCAACGTCTTTCGGCACGCCGTTCGCGGTGCGGTCCGCAGTTGGGCTCGCAACATGAGCGGCACCGCGCCGGCGCTGGGATCGATGACCCTGCTGCTCCTGATCTCAGGGCTCGTCGGAGTCTCCGGGTTCGCCCTGTACAACCTCGAACAGGTAGAGGCCGGCCAGGCGTCACTGCTTCACGTGTATCTCCGCGACGACGCTTCGATGAATGACGTCCTGTCGCTGCTGAGCCAGCTGTCGAACGATCCGCATGTGGCGAGCGTGACTTACGTCAGCAAGGAGGATGCACTGCAGCGCGCGCAGCGCATGCCCGGCCTGCCGCAACTGGCGGATTCCACCGACAGCAATCCCTTTCCGGCGAGTCTCGATGTCCAGGTGAAGAAGATCGACGACGTCGCCGCCATCGATGCCGAGGTCCGCAACCTGGCCGTCGTCGATCCCGTGTACCCGACGTCCTACGACAGGGGCGCATACCAGCGCATCCAGAACCTGCTGCTGGGTGTCGCCGTGGTGGGGATCGCATTCCTCGCGATGCTGGGCTTTGTCGCAGTGACCGTGACCGTGAACAGCATCAAGGCTGCGATTCACGCCCGGAGGGACGAAATCCAGATCATGCAGCTGGTCGGAGCGCCGCGATGGATGGTCCGCAGCCCCTTCGTCGTCGAAGGCGCGATCACGGGTGTCATTGCGGGCGTGGTCGCCGGCCTGGTCACGTTCGGATTGACCGCCGCCGGGACAACCAGGGCCGCCGACACCTTCCGGCAATTCGCTCCAGGCGTCACCATCACGGTCGCGGCGACGGCCGCCGCCATCGTAGTGCTCTCCGGATTGCTCCTCGGCTCGGCCTCGTCGCTGATCAGCGTGCGCAGGCACCTCGAGACGTGAAGGCCACGATCCTCGCGCTGCTGCTCGCGGTGCTGGTCCTCGGCGCGGACCGGCTGGGAGCGAGCGCCGATTCGACCCCGCCCGGACCGCAGGACCAGCTCGCGGTGATCGACCAGATCAGGGCCCAGCTGGGCAGCAACCTTGCCGACGCGATGGCGGCCCAGGATCAGCTGCGGCAGTCGATTCAGGACAACGCCGCGCAGCAGCAGGCGCTCCAGGCAAAGATCGCCGGCGTCGAGGCGAAGATCGCGGAGCTGGAGGCACAGATAGCGGAGTCCAAGCGACGCGAGGCGATACTCGCGGAGAGAATCGACGCCGAACGAGCTCAGCTGCGACAGCTGGCTCGGGCCATCTACGTCTCGCCCGAGTCGACGCTGGTCCAGCTGGCCGAGGCGCAGAGCCTGAGCGATCTGCTTTCCCGCATCACCAACATGAACGCCGCCGGGGAGCGCGCCACGGTGTTGAAGACGAGCCTCAACAACGACCTCGCCGACCAGCAGGCCGAGCGCGCCAAGGAGGAGGCAGCGCGTGACGAAGAGGTGAAGCTCCGTGACCAGCTCAACTCGCAGCTGGCCCAGCTAAAAGCGTTGCAGGCGCAAGAGGAGGCCTCCCTCGAACAGCTGCAAACGAAGATCGAGCAAACGCGTTGGGAGCTCGCTCAGCTCAACGCTCAGTCCACACAGCTGGCGCAACAGATCACGGACATGCTGCAGCAGCAGCAGGACGCGATCATCGCGGCGGCCATGCAGTCCGTCTGGAGCCAGATGGAGCTGTGGAATGAGGCGAACAACGTCGGCCAGGTTCCGACCAGCAGCGGCCACTCCACGCAGTACCGGTTCATCTGGCCGGAGCCGCAGGCCCAGATCTCGCAACCGTTCGGTCCGAGCAGCTTCTGGTTCGAGCCGCCGTATGGGTCGTATCCGCACTTCCACACCGGCATCGACCTCGTCGAACCGTTCGGATCTCCAGTGTTCGCCGCCGACGACGGCATCGTGGCCCTTGTCGGCAGCTCGACCAGCGGGTACGGAACGTACGTCGTGATCGCGCATGCCGGTGGTTTCGACACGTTGTATGGTCACCTGTCGGCTGCGCTGGTCAAGGCAGGGGATCGAGTCACGCAGGGGACGCCGGTCGGTCTTGAGGGATCGACCGGAAACTCGACGGGCCCTCATCTGCACTTCGAACTCCGTATCAACCAGGCGCCGGTGAACCCGGCGCCGTACCTACCGCCAGGAGCGCCGTCTTCTTACCGCGGCTGAGCCGGCGCGCCACACCGGCAAGAGGTATGGATTCAGACGCTGGGTATACTCACTTTTCGCTTTCGCTTGCGGCGGTGGCGGAATGGCAGACGCGCTAGTTTCAGGAGCTAGTGACCGCAAGGTCGTGGAGGTTCAACTCCTCTCCGCCGCACCAT
>DASSLL010000068.1:0-45054 GCA_035689485.1 Candidatus Dormiibacterota bacterium
CGGCGACGTTCGCGGCCGGCGCGTCGGCCGGCATCACCACCGTGGCGCGCGCGCCGGCGGCCGCCGCGGACGCGGCCAGCGCCCCGCCGGCGTTGCCGGCGGACGGCGCGATCAGGTGCGTCGCCCCCAGCTCGACGGCGCGGCTGACCGCCACCGCCATGCCACGCGCTTTGAACGACCCGGTAGGGTTCAGGCTCTCGCGCTTCACCAGGAGCTCGTCGAGCCCAAGCCACCGTGCGATCCGAGGCGCCGGCTGCAGCGGTGTGGACCCTTCGCCGAGATAGGCGACGTGCTTCCAGCTCCGGACGGGCAGCAGCTCATGCCATCGCCACAGCCCGCCGTCGTGGCGCGCCGCGAGGGCCTCACGCGTCAGCGACGCGGCCGCCTTGCCCAGGTCGTAGCGCGCCAGCAGCGGGCGGTTGTCGACCGGGTCGAGACCGATGAGCGCATCGGCGCCGTACCGCGCGCCGGATAGGCCACCTTCGAGGTGGGTGAGCGTCGAGCCTGTCGAGCCGTTTTGTAGGGGCCCCCGCGAATTCAAGCCGCGCCGCTCTCCGACGCGCTCCGCGGCTCGGATCGCGGGTGCTCTGAATTCGTGGGGATGATCAGACGAACTGCTTCACGAACGCGAGAGCTGTGTCAGCGACCTCCTTCCAGCCGGCGTCGATGACCAGCGAGTGGCCGCGGTTGGGCATCTCCTTGAATTCGGTCACGCCCGGATTGCGGTGCTGCCGGCCAAAGGACGCGCGCGCGACCGCGGGCGGAACAGTGTGGTCCTTCTCGCCGGAGATCACCAGTAGCGGCCCGCGCGATGGGCTGTGCGTGTCGACCTTGACCTCCGTCCATGGATTGAGATTGGCCATCGCCGCCTGGAAGATCGGCGCGCCGGCGCCCGGCACGTGGAAGGTGTCGTACAGGTCCTTCCCCGCCGCGTCGCTCAAGGCGTTGCTCCAGCCGTAGCGGAACTGATCGAACGTCAGCATCACGGAGCGGCCGCGGTTGGCCGGGTTGAGGAGCACCGGCGAGGCGGACTTGAGCGCAGACAGCGGCAGCGGCAGCACCCCGCGAAACGGCGCCGGGTCGATCGCGACCGAGGCGCCCGAGAGTCCGTGACCGGCGACCATCTGGGTGAGCATGCCGCCGAAGGAATGGCCGACGACGGCCGGCTTCTTCCTCAGCCGCCGCACCACTTCTTCGATGTGCGCCACGATCCGGCCGATCGTCTTGCCGGCGAAAACCTCCGGGTGCGCTCTCGCCTCGGCGACGGTGAGGGGGTCATCGGGCCAACCCATGGTCACGGCACTGAATCCGGCGTCTTCGAAAAGCGCCGCCCACCGGTCCCAGCTCGACGGCAGCAACCACAGGCCGTGGATGAAGACAACAGGCGTGCGCCCGGAGCCGTTGGCCCGCTCCACCTGCGTGGCTTCGAGCTGCGCTACCGTCGCCGGGCTCGCCGCGACTGCCCCCATCCGGCGCTATCGTAGCCTCAGACCGCGTGACTGAAAATCCGGAGCTGACGTACCGGCGAACGACGCCCGCGTCGCAGGCGCTGCACGAGCGCGCGGCCAAAGTGATGCCTGGGGGCACCACCCGCACGACGACGTACCTCGACCCCTACCCCCTCTACATCGAGCGCGGCGAAGGCTGCCGCATCTGGGATGCGGACGGCACCGAGCGAATCGACATGCTCGGCAACTACACGGCGATGATCCTCGGTCACGCGCACCCCAAGGTCGTCGAAGCGATCAGCAAGCAGGCCGCGCGCGGAACCGGGTTTGCCGCCGCCAACCCCATCGAGGTCGAGCTCGCGACGCTGCTGTGCGAGCGCGTGCCGAGCCTCGACGCGGTGCGCTTCTGCAACTCGGGGACCGAGGCGACGATGTTCGCGCTGCGCCTCGCCCGCGCCTTCACGAGCCGGCCGAAGATCGCGCGGATGGAAGGCGGCTATCACGGGACCCACGACTACGCCGAGGTGAGCACCCATCCCGAGGTCGCGGTCGCAGGCCCGCCCGAGTCGCCCGTGCCGCGGCCCGACTCCATCGGCACGCCGGACTGGGCGCTGGAGCAGGTCGTGGTCCTGCCTTTCAACGACCCGGACGCGGCCGAGCGAATCATCCGCACCGAAGGCGCGCACCTGGCGGCGGTCATCGTCGAGCCGATCATCGGCGCGGGCGGGGTCATCGCCGCGACGCCGGAGTTTCTCCAGAGGCTGCGCTCTGTCACCCGCGAGCTCGGCATCCTGCTGATCTTCGACGAGGTCATCTCGTTCCGCGTCGGCCCGGGCGGCGCCCAGCAGGTGTACGGCGTGACGCCGGACCTGACCACACTCGGCAAGATCATCGGAGGCGGTCTGCCGGTGGCGGCGTTCGGCGGCCGTGCCGACGTGATGGAGCTCCTCGATCCGCGGCGCGACCCGAGCCTGGCGCAGGGAGGCACGTACAACGGCAACCCGCTGGGCATGGCCGCGGGCCTCGCCGCCATGACAGAGCTCACGCCCGACGTCTACGAGGAGCTCAACCGCAAAGGCGCGCGCGTGACCGAGCAGCTGTCCGAGGTGTTCGCGTCGCACGACGTCGCCGTGCAGGTGAACGGCGCAGGGTCGATGTTCGCCCTGCACTTCACCGACCGGCCGGTCGTCGACTACAGGACGATGGCGGCCGCGGATAACAACCGGAGACGCGAGATGTTCTTCGGCCTCGTCAACCATGGCGTGCTGATGGCGCCGAGGGCGATGGGCGCGCTGTCGACGCCGATGGGCGAGGACGACATCCAGGAGTTCATCGACGCGGTCGACCTCGTCGTCAGCGAGCTAAAGCCTCGGTGGGAGGCGGCAGCCCCCCGAGCTTGACGTTTGCCTCGTACCAGCGCAGGACCGCCGCCAACACGGTCAGCGCGTACGGGCCCGTGAAGATGACGCCCACCCAGCAGACGTAGACACCCAGGCCGGCGATGAAGTACGCGACGAACGTCAGCCCGGCGGCCGCGATGTTGTGCTGCGGGTCCGTGCGGACGGCGTGGAAGATGGCGGCGAACTCGAACCCACCG
Organism: Candidatus Dormiibacterota bacterium; assembly: GCA_035689485.1. GTDB lineage: Bacteria > Chloroflexota > Dormibacteria > Dormibacterales > Dormibacteraceae > 40CM-4-65-16. The sequence goes on from DASSLL010000068.1 coordinate 3,046, forward strand.
GCCAGGCCTTTGCGGTCGACCAGCTCGATGACGGCGGGGACGAAGAGCCAGATGGCGATCGACACCACCCCGACGACGCCGAACCAGACGAAGAAGACGGGAAAGAACAGCAGCGCCAGCGGGCCGGCGTTGTGGTCGCGAGCGCCGAGCGACCCTGCGGCGGTCATCCCGAACACGAACAGAAAGAACACGCCGTAGAAGACGAAAAGGAAGATGACGCCGTAGATCAGGCCGGTGAGCCACAGCCACACGCCGCGCGTGGCGTACCGGAACGCGGCGGGCGGGACCTCGTAGCGGCCGGCGCGCAGGTTGTCGAGCATGGTCAGCATCCATCCCGTCTGCTGGAGCGCGCCCACGACCGGGATCAAGCCGATGAGGCCCATGAGCAGCACCTTGCCGATCCAGTCCGGGTCGCGTGCCACCCAGCCGAACGCGTCGCTCACCGTAGGCGCCGCCGGCTCGGGCGCCACGCTTGAGCCGCTCTCTGGCATGGGTGCAGGTTAGACGGTGTCAGCTAGCCACGGCTTCGCACGCGGTGACGAGGGCGGCATTGAAAGACGCCGGCCGCTTGATGCACGCGAAGTGATCGCCTTCGATCTCGTAGACCGAGGGGCGGCCCAAGATGCGCGCCAGCTCGCGCTGCGCCTGGGGGGAGACAACGCGGTCGTCCTGCGTGACGATCACGGCCGCCGGCCGCTCGCTGTCGCCCAGCCACGGAGCCGAGTTGAACCGGGCCGCCTCGGCGGCGGCTTCCAGCAGCGCCCGCGTGTCGTGACGCCGGACCTCGTTCATCAACCAGCGTCCCCGCTCCGTGTCGGCGGAGCGTGGGGCCATAAGGGCGAGCATCGCCGCGCGCCGGAGGCCTTCGGGAAGGCGCCGCGCCGCGCCGTCGATGAGCCGCATCAGGCCCTTCGCCGTCGGCACGTCGAAGCTGCTCGCCGTCGCGCACAGCACCACCGCGGCCACCAGCCGGGGATGCCGGCGGACGAAGAGCTGCGCCACCAGGCCGCCCAGCGAATAACCCACGACGATGACCGGCCCCGTCCCGAGCTCGTCCAGGATCGCGGCCAGGTCGTCGGCGCATTCCTCGCCGCTGAACCGCCTGGTCCGCATCCCGCGGCCATGTCCCCGCAGATCCGGGGCCACGACGTTGAAGCGGCTCGCGAGTGCGGGGATGGCCAGCGACCAGTTCAGGTCGGCGGTGGCCATCAGCCCGTGCAGCAGCAGGACGGTGGGCGCGCCTTCAGGGCCGGCGGCGACGCGGATGAAGGCGCTCCCGCGACCGGGCAGCTCGACGGTTTTGCCCTCCGGAAGCTCGTCCGCGAAGTGCAGGTCCGCAACGTCCAGACGCTCGATGGCGTTCGCCGGGGGACGGGTCTTGCCGAACATCTCGCTCCTCCTCGGGCCCCTGGTTGGGGCCGCTGAGGCGGAGGGTTCGGGCAGACCTGTGACGCCGGGGTCCGGAGGAGGTCTGGACTAGGTCGCAGACGAAAACGAGACTGGTTTCGAGTTCAAAAAGCCGGCTTCAGGCCGGTTCGGCTGACGACTCCTCCAGCTCGCGCAAGCGGTCGACGAGGCGCCTGACGCCGTACGAGCGCCGGTTGAAATAGGCGGCACGGCTGAGGCCGACCCGCATCGTCACGGCGTAGTGGCCGCCGATGCGCCGCAGGTAGTACAGGTCGAGGATCTGCGCCGCCTGCTGGTCCTGCTGGAAGGCGGACGCGCGGAGGTGCTCGATCGCCTCCTGGATGGTCTTACGCAGCTCGGCGGGCGTGTGGGCGCCAAGACAGCGCATGCCGACCAGCGGGTTGTCCGCAAGGTCGCGGGTGTTGTGCAGGACCTTGAGCGCGTGCTCGACCCGCTCCACGGTCACGTCCGGCGCCCCCGCGGACGACTCGTGCGTCATGGCCGGCCACAGCACGGACGCGGCGCGCACCGCGTCGCCTCCCGGAAACAGCGCGTAGCTGACGAGACCGCCGAGCAGTCCACACGCGAGGACGACTCCGAACGTCATGTCCGCCGGCCACCAGATGCCCGGCTCGAGGCTGATGGCGACCATGTAGACGCCGCTCAGCAGCAGGCCCAGCGCGACGGCGAACGCGTGCAGGTTGAGCACCCGGTCTGCTCGCGGGCGGGTGAGGACCAGCCCGATGTCGGCGACGATCCCGACGACCGCCGAGACCACGACGGTCGCGTAACGGCTCTGCTGCGTGGCCGCCAGAAACGCGGTCACCGTGAGCATGAACGTGAGGCTGCCGGCGGGCAGCCTGTTCTGCCTGAGCGTCCAGAACACGACGCCGACGACGACGACGGTCTGCATCATCAGCCCGAGGGCGCCGAGGATCTCCTCCTTGTAGTTGAACTGGTCGAGGAGGCTCGTCGGCGGCGGGAGCGGCACAAGACGCGTTGCGTACTCGTCGACGTACGGGTGGTCGAACTGCGTGAAGAAGGTGACCGCCGCCAGCAGCATGGTCGCCGACAGCACGGCGGTGGGGCCCGCTGTCAGCTCGCCGCGACCGGCGGAGGCGCGCAGCGGACCGACGACGATGAGCACACCGCCCGTGATCTGCAGCAGGTTCGGCAGCCGGAAGATGGCCGGCACGCCAAAGTCGGAGCCAAAGGCATCCAGCCACCATCCGCTGATCACGATCCCGACCATGAAGACGACGATCCCGACGGCGCTCGGCTCGTATCCCGCCGGGACCAGCGCCCGCAGCCGCCCCTCCCGACGCCAGGCGACGAATCCGGCGAGACCGAGGTAGACGGTGATGGCGAGCCAGGCCACCTGCGTGGGCACAGACGCCCAGCCCGGCACGTTGGGGAATGTCTGCCGCGTCACAAGCGCCTGGTAGTAACCGGCTCCCACGAGGGCGACACTGAGGATTGCGAAGCCCCAGTCGAGCGAGGTCCCGGCCCGCCACCAGCGCGTCCACCCCGCGACCGGGTCAGGCCGGCGAGTGCGGTCGTCCTCGCGTACGGCCTCGACCGTCGCCATGCCGTCCGTAGCATGCGCGCAACCGGAGCGCTGTGGCTAAAACAGGCCGGTCAGCCAGCGGCGCAAGGGCTTGCGGCCTGGAGGTTCGACGTACGGAGGCAGGAGCTCGTGCACCGCCTCCTCGCCCAAACGGTGGACCTCTTCGACGCTCATGCCCTTGCTGTCGATCGGCTTACCGACGCGCATGAACAGCCGTTTGCCGAGCCACAGCTCCTTCATGCCCGCCAGCCCGACCGGCACCACGGGCACCCCTGCCTCCACCGCGAAATGGGCAAACCCGCGCTTGAACGGCAGGAGGACTCCCTCCTTGGGGCCGAAGTCGCCCTCCGGGAAGAGCGCGACGCTGCCGCCGAGCGACAGGCAGCGCCCGACATGCCGGAAGAGCAACGGGTTGCCGCGCTGCGCGCGATCGATGGGGACGATCCCGCCCGCGGTCTTGACGAGCAGCCACAGCGCTCTGTTCTTCATCATCGACGTCGGGTCGGCCAGCATGTGGATGCGCGGCTCGGCGGGAAAGACGAGCAGGACGCTGATCGCATCCATCCACCCGAGGTGATTGCCGATGATCACCGCCGCCTGGTCCGGGATGTTCTCGCGGCCCTGCACGTCGAAGCGGAACAGCACCCGGAACAGGCCCTCGGCGACGAACCTCACCGCGCGAAAGACGAGCGACGCATGCCGGCCGACCGGCAGCATGTCGACGGCGGGAATGGTGCTGCCCGGCACATCGGCCATCGGCTGGAACCGAAGCGCGTCCCACCGCGCGTCGACGCTGATCGCCGTCGTGTCGGTGAAGCCGGCTTTGCCGAGCATGCCGGCGCCGTGGCGGCGGCTCAGGTCCGTCTGCCGGCCAGACCCGGGGCTCGGGTAGGCGAGCCACAGAACGCCGCCCGCCTTCATCGACTGCATCGCGGTCGCTCCGTAGCGCTCCAGCTGCGCGCGGTCTGCCGCGAAGAGCACCACGACGTCGGCCGGCGATGCAGCGCCGGTGAGCGGAAAGTCAGGCGGCGGGTTCAAGACGAGGAGGCTGCGCCCGTCCTCGATCAGCAGCTTGGTCGACAGGTCGCTCAAAGCAGGGCGAGGTCATTGTCCTCGTCCTCGAGGTCTGGCGCAGAGCAGCGGGCCTGCCGGGCGACGAGACGGGCCGCCTTCGCCATCTCGCTGCCGGGCTCGAGCTCGGGGTCGCCGCCGCGGTCGAAGCCGACGGCCGCGCGCACGACGCCGCCGGCCAGATAGAAGCCCACGAGCCGGCGCTCCTCGAGCGAGCCTCGAACCACGAACGCGTCCCATCGGCGCGCGTGGCCGGCGTACTCGAGCTTGTGCGTGTACTGATCCGACCAGAAAGTGTGCAGGTAGGCGTACTCCTCGTCCGACCCCAGCATGGCGCGGGCGGCGAAGATGCCGTGCTTCTCGGCGTTGTTGTAGTGCTCGACGCGGACGCGGCCGAACAGCGGGTGCTGATGATTGGCGACGTCTCCGGCGGCGAACACCCCGGGCACGTTGGTGCGGCACCGGACGTCGACGAGGATGCCGTTGTCGATCGCCACGCGGGTCCCCTCGAGCATGCCGGTGTTGGGCTGGATGCCGACTGCCACGACGGCCAAGTCACAGTCGATGGCACGGCCGCTCTTCGTGACCGCGCGCTCCACGCGATCGCGACCTTCGAAGCGCACGACCTCGTCGCGTGGTATGAGCTCCACGCCTTGGTCGCGATGGATGCTCGCCATGACCTCCCCCATCTCGGGGCCGAGGACGGAGTCGAGGGGCGCCTTGCCGGGGAACACCGCCGTCACCGAAAGGCCGAGCTGCCGCAGCGACGCCGCGACCTCGCAGCCGATGAAGCCCATGCCGACGACGACGGCTCTCGCGCCCGCTCGAGCCACGTGCCTGATGGCGTCGCAATCGGCCACAGTCCGCAGCTGATGGATCCCGTCGAGGCCGGCTCCCGCAACGTCGAGTTTTCGATTGTGCCCGCCGGTCGCGATGAGCAGCTGGTCGTATCCGGCAGCCGAGCCCGAACCCAGCGTGAGGCTGCGCTGCGCGGTGTCGATGCGCGTCACCGTGTCGTGGATGAAGTCGACGCGCGCGGGCAGCTTGACCAGCCAGGCGTCGAGAGACTCTTCTCCGCGCAGGTAGGTCTTGGAGAGCGGCGGACGGCCGAACGGCACGCCTGGCTCGTCGCCGATCAAAACCACGTTCCCGCCGTAGCCTTGCTCGCGCAGGGTCTTCGCAGCGCTGCCGCCGGCGAGTCCGGCGCCGGCGATGACGATCGTGCTCAGGAGCGGCCGGCCGCCACGCGGACCGTGTCAAAAACGACGTGCGCCAGGGCTTCGATGAACTCCGGCCTGGCATTGAAGGATTGTGTCCTTCTTATCTGTATGCCTTTGTCGCGGGCGAAGGCCTGTGCCTCCACGTCGAGGTCGTACAGGATCTCGAGGTGGTCGGCGACAAAACCGATCGGGCAGACCAGCACGTCGCGCGCGCCCGACCGCTCGACCGCCTCGAGCAGGTCCGGGCCGAGCCACGGCTCACCCGTGTGGCTCGCCGATTGAAACGCGAACTCCCATTCCGGAAGCTCGACCCCGCGCGCGACTAGCCGGCAGCTCTCCAGCAGCTGGTCACGGTAAGGGTCGCCCTCGGCGGTGATCCGCGCCGGCAGGCTGTGGGCGGTGAAGAAAAGCCTGTCGGGGCGGCTGGAGGCAAGGGCTTCGCGGAGCAGGCCCTGGACCGCGGCGATGAAGGACGGGTGGTCGTGAAAGCCGGGCACGAAGACAAGCTCTCGGTCCCACGCCTCGCGGAGGGAGCTCTCGTAGGCGCCGAGGCTCATCTTCGCGTAATGGGGCGCCATGGGCAGCCCGACGAGTCGCTCTATGCCGGCCCCCCGTGCTTCCGCGGCCGCGTCGGCGATGAAAGGCGGCGCGTGCTTCATGCCCGCGAACGCCGGCAGGCCGGTGCGCCTGCCGAGCGCCGCCGCCTGGGCGCGCGTGATGTCCGTCAGCGGCGACATGCCGGCCGCGCGGTACCGCTGCGTCAGCTCCGCCAGCGCCTCGGCCGAGGGCGTCCGGCCGCCGCGGATGTGCGTGTAGTAGGCGGCGACGTCGGCCTCCGTGGCCGGGCTGCCGTAGGCCATGCAGAGGATGCCGGTGCGCGGTTCAGACGACACGTGCGGGCACCCACGAATGCACGGTCTCGACGAGCAGCTGCAGGTTTTCTACGCTCGCTCCGGGCGGCACGCCATGGCCGAGGTTGAAGATGTGGCCCGGGCGACCGCCGGCTCGGCGCAGGACGTCGCGCGCTCTTGCCGCCACGAGCTCGGGCGGCCCGAGCAGCAGCGCCGGTTCCAGGTTGCCCTGGACGCCCTTCTCCACTCCGACCCTGGACCAGGCGTCGTCCAGCTGGACGCGCCAGTCGACGGAGACTATGTCCGGCCCGGTCCGCGCGATCGCCTGGAGCAGGTGCGCCGTGTCCGTGCCGAAGTGGACGCGCGGCACGCCGGTCGAGGAGAGCGCGTCGAAGATCGATCTGGTGTGCGGCGCGACCCGGGCCTCGTAGTCCTCCAGCGTCAACGTGCCCACCCACGAATCGAACAGCTGGACCGCCTGTGCGCCGGCCGCGACCTGCGCCGCGAGATAGCCGCTCATCACCCGCGCCAGCTTGCCGAGCAGCAGGTCGAACGCCTCCGGCTCGCGGTACATGAACGCCTTCACCCTGTCGAACCCGCGCGAGGGCCGGCCCTCGATCAGGTAGCTCGCCAGGGTGAACGGCGCGCCCGAGAAGCAGATCACTGGCACCGGCGAGTCGGCGACCACGCGCGCCAGCGCGGCGATGACCTGCGGCGCCGCCTCCTCACCGGCGGGCTCGCGCAGCCGCTCGACGTCGGCCTGGCTCGCGATCGGGTCGGCGATCACCGGACCGACGTCCTCCACGAGGTCGAAGTCCACGCCCATGCCGCGCAGCGGCAGCATGATGTCGGCGAACATCACGGCCGCGTCGACGCCGAGCCGCCGTACCGGCTGCAGCGTCACCTCGGCGCACAGGTCGGGCTCGGCGACGATGTCGGCGAGCGACCACCGCTCACGGAGCTTGCGGTACTCGGGCAGCGACCGGCCCGCCTGGCGCATGAACCACACCGGCGTGACGTCGACCGGCTCACGCCGCGCCGCGCGCAGGAAAAGGCTCACCGCCTCGCCGCCTCGAGCGTCATGTCGATCACATCGCGACCGTGCGCGGCCGAGACGAACCAGGCTTCGAACTGCGACGGCGGCAGAACGACCCCGGCACGCAGCATCGAATGAAAAAACCGAGCGAACTCTTTGGTGTCGGCCTGCTTCGCCTCGGCGAAGTCACGCGGGGGACTCTCCCTGAAGAACACCGTCAGCAGCGAGCCCACGCGAGCGACCGAAGCGCCGCCCATCTCTTCCAGCCCGGCCGCGAGGTGTGCGGCGTTGCCCTCGATGCGGTCATACACGTCTCGAGTCAGCCGGCGCAGCGTGGCCTCGCCGGCGGCCATGACCACCGGATGTCCCGAAAGCGTGCCCGCCTGATACACCGGACCAGAAGGCGCGACCAGGTCCATGAGGTCGGCCCGGCCGCCGTAAGCCCCGACGGGCAGGCCGCCGCCGATGATCTTGCCCAGAACCGTCAGGTCCGGGATCACGCCGTAGAGCTCCTGCGCACCGCCGGGCGCCACACGGAAGCCGGTGATGACCTCGTCGAAGATGAGGACCGCACCCGCATCCGCGGTGAGCTGCCGCAGCGCTTCGAGAAATCCGGGCTCGGGCGCCACGACGCCCATGTTGGCGGCCACAGGTTCGACGATCAGCGCAGCCACCCGGCCGCGGTGAGCGCTCAGCAGCGCATCCACCGACGCGGCGTCGTTGTACTTCGCCACCAGCGTCTGCGCCGCCACCGCACGGCCGACTCCGGCGCTGCCCGGGATGGACAGCGTCGCCGCGCCGGAGCCCGCCTCCACGAGCAACGAGTCGGCGTGTCCGTGGTAGCCGCCCTCGAACTTGATCAGCAGGTCCCTTCCGGTCGCCGCGCGCGCCACGCGCAGCGCGCTCATGGCCGCCTCCGTGCCGCTGTTGACGAACCGGATGCGCTCGATGGAAGGCATCCGCTCCTGGATGATCTCGGCGAGCCGGACCTCTCCCGGTCCGGTGACACCAAACGAGCCGCCCGCCTCCGCCGCCCGCTTGATGGCGGAGACGACGGCGGGGTCGGCGTGGCCGAGCACGAGCGGCCCGAACGCGCCGACGTAGTCGATGTAACGGCGGCCCGCCGCATCCCAGACGAACGCGCCCTCACCTCGCACCAGAGCCGGCGGCTCACCGCCGACCGCGCGGTAAGCCCGCACCGGGCTGTTGACGCCACCCGGAAACAGGTTGGTCGCTACGGTCATTCGGCGCCGAGCATCCGCGTGATCTCTTCGATCGGGCGGTGGACCCCGGTGAGGATCGGCGTGTCGCGCACGGTCGAGCGGCGGCTCTCGGTGCCGCGAAGCTCGCGCACGAGCTCGCCGAAAAGGCCCAGGTCGTCGGTCTCATAGGCGACCAGAAAGTCCATGTCGTCCACGCCGAACGAGTTCGCCAGCAGCTGGCGCACCTCCTTGTAGCGATGCCCGATCTTCATGTGCTCGTTCATCACATGCTGCCGCTCCTCCTGCGGCAGCAGGTACCAGTCGGTCGTCTTGGTGAACGGGTAAACGACGAGATACCTCGACCGCTCGCCGCTGAACAGCGACTGCTCCTGCGGCGTCGGCCGCTTCACGTACTGCGAGCCGCGGATGATGCCGAGGAAGCTGTGGCGTGCCGTCATCCAGGCGCCCATCCCGGAGCGGAGCACGCGCGCGGTCTTCTCCTCGAGCGCTTCCAGCGAGGGTGCCAGGCTCCACAGCAGCAGATCGACGCCGGCCCGGAGACCGATGGTGGAGTAGGCGTACGTCGTGACCTGCGGGCCGGACGTGACCGCCGAGCACAGCTCCTCCGCCGAGCGGCATCGCTCCCCGGCCTCCTGCCGCCGCCACGCGGGCTCGAGCCCCAGCGCCAGCGCGTGCACGAATCGTCGGTCGCTCATTCGCGCAACCAGGCTGCGGCGTCGGCCGCGAAGTACGTGATGACGATGCCCGCGCCCGCGCGGACGATCGCGGTCAGCGATTCGAGCACGGCGCCGCGCCGGTCGATCCAGCCCCGCTCCGCGGCGGCCTCGATCATGGCCGCCTCACCGCTCACCTGGTAGGCGGCCAGCGGCAGGTCGAAGCGGGCCCGCGCCCTGGCGAGCAGGTCGAGCGAGGTGATCGCGGGCTTGACCATGAGGATGTCCGCGCCTTCCGCGAGGTCGAGCTCCATCTCGCGCATGGCCTCGCGCGCGTTGGCCGGGTCCATCTGGTACGACTTCCGGTCGCCGAAGCTCGGCGTCGACCCCGCCGCTTCGCGGAACGGGCCATAGAAGAAGGACGCGTGCTTCGACGCGTAGGCCATGATCGCCACGTCGCGCAGGCCTGCGCGGTCGAGTCCGGCGCGAAGCGCTCCGACCTGGCCGTCCATCATCGCGCTGGGTCCGACGACGCCGGCGCCGGCTTCTCCATACGCGACCGCCGCCGACGCCAGGCGCGGCAGCGAGGCGTCGTTGTCGACCCGCTCGCCGTCGAGCACCCCGCAGTGGCCGTGCGACGTGTACTCGCACAGGCACACGTCGGCCGCGAGCACCAACGGCAGGTCTTCCTGACGAAGCAGGCGCAGGGTCTCCGGCACCGGGCCGCGCGGGTCGTCGGCGCCCGACCCCAGCGCATCTTTCGAGTCCGGAATGCCGAAGAGAAGCACCCCGCCGACGCCGAGCTCGGCCAGGCGGTGCGCCTCGCGCAGCGCCAGGTCGGGTGTGAGACGGCTGTGCCCTTTGAGCGACTCGATCGGTTGCCGCCGGTCACGACCGCCGGTGACGAACAGCGGCGCGATGAGCTGGGAGGGATGCAGCCACGTCTCGCGGACGAGCGCGCGCATGGCAGGGCCGGTGCGCAGCCGCCGCGGGCGCTGACGCAGGTGCGAGGCGGCCGGGATCGCCTGCTCCACAGCGGATGCGAGCTCCTTCACGCTCGCGCCGGCGGCTTCCGCGATGACGTGGAATCCCGCTTCCCGCGCGGCGGCGCTAGTGCGCGGGCCGATGGTGATCGCCGGGAGGCGAGCCGGACCGGCAAGCCTGGAGAATCCGCGCACCGCCGAACCGGACGCGAAGACGACCGCGGCCAGGTCGGGCTCCTCCAGCGCGCGCCGGAGGTCGTCGCTCGACTCGCCAGGACCTTCCACGGTCTCGTACGCGGTGACCTCCTCGACCAGGGCACCGCGACGCCGCAACCCCTCCGGAAGGTCGGGGTCGCCTTGCGACGCGCGGACGAGCAGGACGCGCTTGCCCGATGGGTCGGGCAGCTCCTCGGCGAGGGCGGCGCCGTTCGCCTCGGACGGGACGAAGTCGACGTGCGCGCCTCGCGAGCGCAGAGCCGCGGCGGTCGCCTCGCCGACTGCCGCCCAGCTTGGGCCGTCCGGTGCTTCGGGCAGCGCTTCGGCGCCGGCCGCGCTCGTGAGCACGACCCAGTCGAAGCTCGCGAGGTCAGGCCACTGCACATCGAGCGTCCGGGTGCTCACCGTCGGGATCGCCCTCACGCGGTAGCCACGACCTTCCAGCTCGGCGACGAGCGGATCGCCGGCGCCGGCCGGTCGCGTCACGAGCACCGCCGTCACCGCAGCGCCACCGCGCGGGCCAGGCGATGACCCGCCTCGTCCGCGAGCCGCAGAGCGTCTCCCCTTCGGCCGCGCACCGTCTCGAGCCGGAGGTCCGAACCGTCGCTGTTGACCCCGCCGACCGTCATCTCGAAGCGGTCGCCGTCCACCGACGCCAGGGCGCCGACCGGAGCACGGCACGTGCCGCCGGTCGCGCCGAGCACGCGTCTCTCGGCTTCCACCGCGAGCCGGATCTCCGGGCGGTCGAAGCGCGCGAGCACCTCGAAGCGCGGCACGTCCGCGCGCCTGGCCTGGAGCGCGAGCGCGCCCTGCGCGGGCGCCGGCGTGACGGCCGCCGGGTCGAGGCGCTCGTCTATCCGCGCTCCCTGCCCGAGGCGGTCGAGGCCGGCTGCGGCGATGACGATCGCGTCCACCTCCCCCGCGTCGAGGCGGCGGAGTCGCGTGTCGACGTTGCCGTGCAGCGGCACGACGCGTAGGTCCGCGCGCGCAGCGCGCAGGAAGCCCGCGCGGCGGGGGCTGTCGGTGCCGACCGTCGCGCCGCGGGGCAGCGTCGCGATGGTTGCCGTTCCCGACCTTGTCACGAGCGCGTCCCGGGCATCGGCCCTCTCGGGGTAGGCCGCGATCACCAGCTCAGGCTCGGCCTCGAGCGGGACGTCCTTGGCGCTGTGCACGGCGACGTCGATCTCTCCCCTCACGAGGGCGCGCGCGATCGCGGCCACGAACATCCCCTCGCCCGGCGTCGTGTCGGGCGGCCTGACGTCGCCTTCGGTCACGATGCGCACCACCTCGACGTCGTGCCCGGCGTCGCGCAGCAGGTTCGCCAGCAGCTCGCTCTGGATCAGCGCCAGCGTCGAGCCTCGTGTGCCAAGCCGAAACCTCATCCGTTCCGCTCCAGCCATGCCATGTACTCGTGCGTCGCTTTCGCGACCAGCCGCTCTGCGTCCCGCATGTACGCGCCGGGCAGCGGGCGCGTCTGCCGGTACAGGTCGTCGATGCCGAGGAAGCCGCCGTTCATGCCCAGGCGAACCGCGGCGGGCACGGCCTGCGGCGCTGATATGTCGGCGACCGGTGGCAGCCGCTTCGACGAGACACGGCCGAGCTCGTTCCACGGTCCGCCGAGCGCAACCGCGGCGGCGCTGGCGCCGGCGATCAGCCTGGCGCCTTCCTCGAGGTCCACGCCCTTGCCTGCGTAGAGACGGGCAAGCCCGGCGGCGCGCCCAGCGTCCCGGCTCGAGATGACGACCTCGGCGCCCGCCGCCGCCAGCGCGTGCGCCAGCGTTGCGCCCATCCGCCCGGCGCCCGCCACGACCACCATCCGTCCCGAAAGCTCGGCCCTCTGCTGCAGCCACTCGACCGCACGGTGCGCGAGGTTGCCGCTGGACGCGGTCCGGCCCGAGCGCGCCTTGCGGCCCGTCGCGATCACCGATTCGAACAGGCGGCGGACCCTGCGGTCGGCGCCGCCGGCGGAGGCCAGCGCCTCTCGGACCTGATGCAGGACCTCGTCCTCACCGACGATCACGCTCTCGAGCCCGCAGGCGACGCGCATGAGGTGACGAACGGCGTCCGTTCCGTGGAGCACGCGGGCGGGGTCCACGGCCGGCGCATCTCCGAATCCATAGAGCTCCGCCCGGTGGCACGTGTTGAGGAGGACGCCGGCAAGCTTCGACATCTCGCGCGCGGCGCCGGCGCGCGACGTGGCGTCCACCGCGGCCGCGTCCACCGTGACCGCCCACAACCGGCTCACCGCTTCGTGTGCCCGGTCATCAAGGCCACGAGCACGCGGTCCAGCGCCGACTCCGCATCGACCAGGAGCGCGGTCGCCTCCGCGGTGTCGAGGCGGCGGCGCCGCGCGAGCACGGCGAGCTCGTCGATGAATGGCTTGCGAAATCGCAGGAAGCCTTCCACCGTGTCGGTGAGCGACGCACCGAGCCTTGCCGCCTCGGCGCCGTACTCCCGAGCGTGCGACTCGGCCGGAGCGAGGTCGCTGCCCTCAGCGTCCAGGTAAGTCAGCAGGTCGGCCACGAGCTGCGCGCCCCGCCGGCGAAAACCGTCGCGCTGCTCATCCGTCAGAACGGCCACCCATGCCGCGGACGGCTGCGGCCGCGCGCGTCGATAGGCGCGCGCCATGCCGTCGGAGGAAGAATTCAGCGCTGGGCGCCGCGTCCGTGCCGACGGGACGAGTGCCTCCACCGCGCTGGCCAGGAACCTGCGGTGGCCGCCGGGAGTCGTGAACGAAGAGATCTCGCCACGGTCTGCCCAGCGGCGCAGCGTGTTGGGGGTTACACCGAGCGTGCGGCTCGCCTGACCGAGCGTGAGCCAGCCTTTACGCCCCCCATTTCTGACCAAATCTCGCTAAATCTACCAGCGACCAGGGCGGCGCGCGCTCGTCAGAATTGGACGGCCATGCGCACCAACACCGGCACGGTCGAAGCCATCTACCTCGCGGCGGCGCACGGCGAGCGGCCGCACGCCGTTGCGTCCGCCTCCGGGGTCGCCGGCAAGGGCCTCGAAGGCGACCGCAACTTCGGCGACGACGATCCTGAGAGCTGCAACATCACGCTCATCGAGGCCGAGGCGTTCGAGCGCCAGCGCGCGGAGCACGGCCTCGACCTCGATCCGGGCGATGCGCGCCGGCAGGTGCTCGTGCGCGGCGTCGACCTGAGCAATTTCGTCGGCCGCCGGTTCTTGGTGGGCGAGCTCGAGTGCGAAGGCGAGGAGCGCTGCGAGCCGTGCAGCCACCTGGTCTCGCTCGTCGGCACGCGGGTGGTCCTGCAGGGACTGCTCCACACCGGCCTGCGCGCGCGAATTCTGCGCGGCGGCACGCTGCGCGTCGGCGACGAGGTGCGGCTCAGCGGGCCGGGCGAACCAGGTCAGTCGCCGACGAAGCTGGCCGTGAACGGCGACGCATAGAGAAGAGACGCGACTGCCAGCGCCGCACCAAACACGAGAGCTGCCACCACAATCGACCTCGGCGAACGATCTTCTCTCCGCCGCGCGACGACCTCGCTCGCGAAAGCCTGGGCGCTGAGCCGCGTGTGCGCAAGCAGATGCGCGGCCACCGCTGCGAGCATCACGAGCGCGCTGAGCGTGTGGAGCGAAACCCACAGCGAACCGAACTCGAGACCGAAGAACCACAGCTCCAGGCCCGTGACGAAGACGGCCGCGGTCGAGACGACGAGGACAGGCGCCACCAGGAATCGGAGGATCGGTGGGGGCGCGCCGGCGATGCGGAACGGCCGGCTGCCGGAGTAGTAGCGCAGGAGACGATAGCCCGTGGAGCCAAGCTTCAGCATCACCGGCGGGATCAGCAGGAAACCGACGAGATAGTGCTCGATCAGAAACCGCCGGATGTCGACGACAGTCACCGCAATTGCGACGAGCAGGGCGTAAAGCACGATCCCCGCGATCGCGGTCAAGCGCCGGTTGGTCAGGACGGGACCATCGACGGAGGGGGCGTCCCCGAATGGAGACTCGGCACGGCCGGCAAGCGGCGCGACCACCAGGACCAGGATGAACACCAGGCCGAATTCCCTCACGGTTCGAGCTTCAGTGTCGCGATCTTGAACGGCGCGAGGTCGAGCTGGACGGCGCCGTCACTCATCGACAGCTCCGTCCGGTTGCGCTCCAGCAGGTCACACAGGTAAGCCCGCGACGCGGGCAGCGTCGTCTTCACCGTTGCGGTGCACCTTTCGCCCCATGCCTCGCAGAGGCGGACGATGACCGCCTCCGAATCCTCGGCGCGCTTGATGGCTTCGACGACGACCTGCCGCGTAGAGACCTCGACCAGCGAGCGCGAGGTGCCGGCCGGCAGGTCGGTGGGAACGTAGCGCAGCGGCGCGTTCAGGTCCTCGGCCGCCTCGATGACGCCGGCCCGCCGGAAGTCGCCAGGGTGCGGCATGAGCGCGTAGGTGAAGATATGCGACCCCTGGTCCGCCGAAGGATCCGGGTGCGTCGGCGAGCGCAGCAGCGAGAGGCGCATCACGGAGTCGTGGATGTCGTACCCGTGCTTGGAGTCGTTGAGCAGCGCGACGCCGTAGTCACCGTCGCCGAGGTCGGCCCACCGCTGCGCGCACACCTCGAACATGGCGCGCGCCTGCGGCGTGGCCATGTGCGTCGGCCGGCGGATGTGGCCGAACTGGATCTCATAGGTGGCCTCGCGGGCGCTGACGGCGACAGGAAAGGCGACCTTGAGGAGCTTGTGCCGCTCGTGCCAGTCGACATCGGTCTCGAACCTGATGACGCGCCCATCGAGTGTGATGGTCTGGCGCACGGTGGAATTGCCGAAACGCCACCCCACGGCGACGAACGAGTCGCGGTGCTCGATGTCGAGGTCCCAGGCATCCCAGCGTTGAGGCCTGTCATCGTGCAGCTCCAGGACGTTGCCGGGTCCGCTCAGGACCTCGCGGCCGGCCTCCTTGTCCCAGATCGAGGTGACGACACAGCCGTCACCCAGTTCGATGCGAAGGAACTCGTTCTCCAGTGACGGTTCTCGCGCAGGCGGTCGCTCATCGAGCACCGCCCATCCGCACGGCGGCGCGCCGCCTCGCGCGTGCGATGTCGAGTTGAGCACCATGACGCGATCACCGTCGCCCGCGATCGACTCCATCGACCGCGCGACCACGCGTTCCGCCTCGACCACTGCCTTCCAGAGGTCGGTCACGTTCTCGTCGTAGACCCAGTCGATGCTCGAGCCGGGCAGGATGTCGTGGAACTGGTTGAGCAGCACAGTCTTCCAGATGCCGTCGAGCGTCTCCCTCGGATGATGGCCGGCCGCGACCGACCACATCTCCGCGTCGCGCAGGACTGTCTGGGCGCGCCGGTTCCACCACTTGGTCCGCGACTGCGTCGTGTAGGTCCCCCGGTGGAGCTCAAAGTAGAGCTCGCCCTTGACCACCGCGAGGCCGGACGCATCCGCGGAGGCCTCGTCGAAGAACTTCTCGGCGCCGCCGAGCCGCACGTCCATCGCGTGCGCGGCCTCGAGCATCGCCGGCTCGGGGCCGCCCCCGCCGTCGCCCCAGCCATACAGATAAAGCACGTGGCGTGAGCGATCGGCGTCCTTGAAGCCTGCCACCGTCCGCTCCAGCTCGTCGACGCTGAAGTCGCCGTTGTACGTGTCCGCGGGTGGAAAGTGGGTGAACACACGAGTGCCGTCGATGCCTTCCCACAGGAAGCTGTGGTGCTCGGGCTTGTTGGTGTCGTTCCACGACAGCTTCTGCGTGAGGAAGTACTCGCAGCCCGCCTCCGACATGATCTGCGGCAGGTTGCCGGGATAGCCGAAGACGTCCGGGAGCCACAGGATGCGTGTCTCGCGCCCGAGCTCGCGCCTGAAGAAGCGCTGGCCGTGGAGCAGCTGGCGCACCAGCGCCTCGCCTGAGGGAAGGTTGCAGTCGGCCTCGACCCACATGCCGCCCACCGGCTCCCACCGCCCGGCGGCGACCTTCTCTCTGACGCGCCGGTAGAGGTCGGGGTACGACTCCTTCATCCACGCGTACTGCGCCGGCTGCGACGCGGCGAAGACGTAGTCGGGAAACTCGTCCATCAACGCGAGCTGCGTCGACCAGCTCCGCGCGACCTTGCGCCTGCCTTCGCGCAGCGGCCACTCCCATGCGGTGTCGATGTGGGCGTGGCCGACGGCGGTGATCATGCGCGCCGGATCGGGGCGCACGGCGGTCGGCGGGCGGTCAGCCTCGAGCACCGTGAGCACCGCCTCCCTCAGCACGAACGCCGGCTCGGACGATTCGCGCAGGGCGAGCATCGAGACCTCCGGCTCGCCGATGGACTCGGTGGCGCGCGGGTTGGCCGCAGCCTCGAGGTAGAAGTCGACGTCGCGTCCGGCGATCGGCAGCCACCGGTGATTGGGATCGACCCCGCGCCACGGCTTGCCGTCCTTCCAGGCCAGCGCCTCGCACGTGAACCCCGTCGGCCCCTCGAACCCGAGGTCGAACCACGCCACGACGCGTCGCCCCACCCAGTCATCGGGCACGCGACCGCGGACGCGGAACCAGGTGGTGCTCCACGCCGGCCCCCAGGCGTCGCCCATCCGGATCGGTGTGAACGGCAGGGCGGCGGCCTCGGCGTGCGAGATCGGCTCGCCGCGGACGAGCACGGCCGACAGCGCGAGCGGGACTACTGGGTGGGGAACGGTGACTGCCACCAGTAGGGCAGGTCGTCGACTTCGACCGCGACCACCCACTTCACCCACCAGAACCCGCGCCGGTCCGGCGCGACCAGGCGCGCCGGAAAACCGTGGTCGGCGTCGAGGTCCATCCCTCCGACCCTCGTCGCCAGCAGCAGCCCGGGCGCATCGTCGATCGGAAACCGCCGCGCGTAGCCCGTGCTCGAGACGACGCGGATGCTCGTGCCCTGCGTCTTGCCGAGGAGCCGGTCGAGCCGCGCGCCCTCCCAGTCCTGCGTCGAGTAGAAGCCGCCCGTGCAGTCCAGGGTGGCGGTGACGCGGTCGCTGTAGGCGGCGAGCTCCTCGTGGCCGACCGTCCGCCCGGGCACCGCCAGCCGCCAGCTGGCGAGGTCCACCTGTGGGATCGCATCGAACATCCACGAGCTGACCGGCATGAGCCCGGGCTGAAACGATCCGGCCTCATACGAGCCGGTGAACCTGCGGCCGCCTCCGGGGAGACGCGCGACGCGCGCGACCGCCTCGGTGCCCGCGTAGGCGGCCGCCGCGCCGCCCATGACCGCGGCACTGCGGAGGAAGTTGCGGCGGGACAGGTCGGTGACGCGAAGCCGGATAGGCCGGGCGGCGACGTGCCAGGCGGCCAGCGGGACCGCGACGAGCGCCGCACCCACGTGGAAGTCCATCGCCGTCAACGGTCCGACGTAGACCGCGAGCCCGGTCGAATGCACCAGCCCGGCGGCGAGCGAGACGAGGACGAGCGCCGCCAGCGCGACCGATGCCCATCGGCCTGGCCGCTCCCGGCGCACACCTCGGCGGGCGACGATCGACTTCCACGGCAGCAGGAGCAGGATCGCCAGGCCGCCGGTCGCATGGAGGACCAGCGACCACCGCGACGGCGCGGTGGCGAACGCGAAGGCGAGCCACCCGGTGAAGAAGGCGAGCGTGAGCAACGCGAGCAGAGCGAGGTTGGTGCGAGCGCCGAGGCGCGTCATCCGGCGGGCTTGATCACCGCCTCCAGTATCGCGCTGAACCGCGACTGCTCCCTGGTCGAGAGGTCGCCCAGCGCCGCCGGCGGCTCGAGCAGGCGCGCGATGAGGCGCCTGCGCAGCGCGGCGCCTTTCGAGGTGACGACGAGCTCGTTCTCGCGCCGGTCGTGGGGATTCGGCCGGCGCACGACGTATCCCGCCTCCTCGAGCCGGTCGGTCGGGTCGACCACCGTCGACGGGTTGCACTTCAAACGGCCCGCGAGCTCCTTCTGCGTGATCGGCTGGCGGGGGTCGAGCTGGACGAGGGCCCACACGGAGACGGGCGACAGGCCCGTGGCCTTCGAGGCGCGCGTCATCCGCTGCTCCCATTCGGGAAGCACGCCGATGAGCATCGCCCACAGCTCATGGGCGCCGGATTCAAAGCGCAGGCCGGGGACGAATTCGTCGCTCACGGCGCGAGTGTACGCGTCGTAGAAATAAATGGAGTCTCCATTCGGTTGGCCATTAGTGAATCCCTGCGGAGGTAAAGCAGATGTCTGAATGGAAGTTCGACCCGTTGCACACCCAGGTCGAGTTCTCGGCCAAGCACCTGGGCATGATGACCGTGAGGGGTCACTTCGCCGAAGTGACCGCGAGCGGCGAGATCGACCCGCAGAACCCTGCGAAGTCGCGGTTCGAGGCGACCATCAACACCGCGAGCATCCGGACCCACAACGAGCAGCGCGACAACGACCTGCGCTCGTCCAACTTCCTCGAGATCGACAAATACCCGACGATCACGTTCAAGAGCACCAGGATCGAGCATGTCGGGGGCGACCGCTTCCGCGTGACCGGCGACCTCACCATCAAAGGCACGACCCACCCGGTGACGCTGGACGCCCTCCGCTATGGCGAGTTCAACGACCCGAGGATGGGCCACCGCATCGGCTACGCCGCCGAGACCCGGATCAACCGCAAGGACTTCGGCATGAGCTTCAACGCCATGCTGGACGGCAAGTTCGTCGTCAGCGACGAGATCCAGATCAACATCGAAGGCGAGATCGTCGAGGTGAAAGTCCCGGCAGAGACCGGCGCCGCAAAGCAGTAGGCTGACCGGCCGTCGCAGCTGAACGGGCGGTAGTCGCGACTATCGCCCGCTTGGGTCGCGAAAGCGGTCGCTGCTCGCGACTTCGCCCACCGGGGTGGGCCAAAGTGATCTCGCGGAGCGACCACAGCCGGTTCCGGGTCGGCTCCGGGGCAATCCTTAGAAAACATCCCTTTACCGCGTAGTGCCGCCACCCCGGCGCGTTGTCGCTTGGGGCAAATCGGCGTGAAAAAGCTGCTGGCGTTGATGCTGTTCGGGCTGACGGCGTGCACCGCCGGCGGCCGGCTCGCCGACTCGGTGACGTATCAGCCGCCGCCGCCGCTCGCCCTGGTGGCGATCGTGGACCCGACCTCGGACAGCCTCGCCGCGCAGGTGAGCCAGCTCGGCGGCGTCATCCGTGCCGCAGCGAGCCCGGGCGAGGCGCTCGTCGTGATGCTGCTCCAGGCTCGCGTGGCGAGCGTCTACCTCGTCCGCAAGAACGACAGCCTGAGCGCGATCGCCGCCGCCAACGGCTTCACGCTGCCAGAGCTGGAGGCGGCCAACCCGCAGTTCGGACCCCTCTCCGGCCGGTCGTGGGGACTCATCTATGCGGGTGAGAAGGTGACGCTGCCCGACCGCGGCGCCGGCGATCCGCTTGCTCTCGTCACGCGCGCGCCCGCCGGGCCGCCGCTGCCGCAGCTCGTGCGCCTTCCCGACGCGCCCGACAACCCGACCGACTTCCAGAAGGCGCAGTACGAGCGGACCGTGGCGGCGGACAAGGCGACCAACGATTCGCGCATCGCCGCCTGGCGCGCGGGCGCGGACCGCGCCGTCCAGCCGTGGCAGGCGCAGGTGGCCGGCGACCTGGCGAACAAGCTGGCCGGGCGCACGACGTCGACCGCCGCCTCGGCCTCGGCGCTGAGCGGCACGGTCACGCAGGCCGCCACCACGCTCCTCGGGCTGCACGGCAAGCGGACGCTGCTGATCCTGGGCGGCGGGGATGGAGGACCGGCGCCGATGGCGCCGCGCAGCCTCGCCGGGATCAACGTGGTCGTCGCCAACGTCGCCGACGCGGTCGCGGGCGCCGCCTGGACGAAGGCCGCGCAGGATGCCGGCGCCTCGTCGGTGATCGTGCTCGACCCCGCGCTCACGCAGCTGCAGCTCGCACAGGTGGTCAACCAGTAGCACCCAGGAGGGAGAGATGGAATCGATCGAACGGATCGCGCCGCCGGCGCCGACGTTGGAGATCAACGGGACCGACGGCCACATCGCCACCATGCGCGACTTCCTCGCCAAGCCGCGGGTGGCGCGCGACTTTCAAGACCTCAAGGCCGACGCCAACCGGCTGATGGCGGCACGCTCGGAAGCGATGACGCTGAGCCAGCGTGCGGCGGAGGCAGAGCTCGAGGCCGGCCGCATCGCGCGGACGGACGACGACTACCGGCATCACCGTTTGAGCTTTGGCTTCGGCGTGCTCCTCGCATCATTGCTCGTGATGCTCGACACGCTGCCGGCAAACCTCGCGGCGCAGACGTTCGGCTTGAGCGAGTGGCCGACGTGGGGCATCACCGCCGTGATCGTGGGCGCCCTGGGCGCCGGCATGTGGGCGATCACCCACTTCAAGACCGGTTGGCGGCGGGGCATCACGCTGGCCGCGCTCCTCATCGGCCTCCTCGCCATCGGCGCGCTGCGGTTCTGGTTCCTGTGGATCACCGCCGGCGACATGCTCTCGTCGATCCTCGAGTCGGTCGCCCTCACCGTCTTCACGACCATGATCGTGTGGCTCGGCGTGCTGATCCTCGGCTTCACGAAGTCAAGGCACGTGTCGGCCGGCGAGCGCGATGCGTACCGGCTGCGCCGGCAGGCGGAGCGCAAGGCGGCGCTGGAAACGAGCATCGCGCAGCGCCTGGAGGCAGACCGCGCGCAGTTCTTCGCCGACGCGCAGCTGTTCTCCTTCAAGCACTTTCAGACCGAGGCGCGGCGGAACCAGTTCCTGGACTACGTGCGCACCGAGCTGGAGCGCTAACCGCCGCGGCAATGCCGGATATGCGCGCATATCCGGCTATGTCCCGGTGGCAGAACCTCGGTTATGCGCGCATATCCGAGTTCAGGGCGCGCGTCATCCGATCGAGGATCTCCTCCAGGATCTCGGCCGACGTGCCGAAGTTGAGCCGCACGAAACCCGGCGCGGCGAAGTCGGCGCCGTCGGCGAGCCCCACGTGCGCCGACTCGAGGAAGAACTCGTAAGGAGACCCGGGAAGGTCGAGCTCCCGGCAGTCCAGCCAGGATAGAAACGTCGCCTCTGGAACGTGGTGACGCACGCCAGGGGTGGCCGCGGCCCAGCGGCGCACCGTCTCACGGTTCTGCGCGAGGTACCGAAGCACCTCGTCGAGCCACGCCTCTGACTCGGTCCACGCCGCGATCGTGGCATCGCTCCCGAACCTGCTGGGATGGCCGAGCAGGTGGTCGGGGAGCGCGGCGGCGAACCGGTCTCGCAGCTCCTCGGTGCCGAAATGCACGACCGCGGCCCGCGTGCCGGGGATGTTGAAGCTCTTGGTCGCCGACGTGAGCGTGACGGTGCGCTCGGCCGCGCCCGCCACCGTCTCCATCGCGATGTGCCTGGCGCCGGGGAAGACGATGTCCGCGTGGATCTCGTCCGAGACGATCAGCAGGTCGTGCCGGCGCGCCACCTCGACGACGCGCTCCAGCTCCTCGCGCGTGAACACGCGTCCGGTGGGGTTGTGGGGACTGCAGAACAGCAGCACGCGCGCGTCCCCGGCGGCGCTGTCCAGCGCCTCGAAGTCGATCTCGAAGCGCTCTCCCGTGTCGCGCAGAGGGTTCTCGACGAGCCGCCTCCGGCTGCTCGCCACGGTGCGCAGGAACGGCGGATACGCCGGCGTCTGCACGAGCACGCCATCACCCGGCGCCGAGTACGCGACCTGCACGGCGACGATCCCCTGAACGACGTCCGCGAGCGGCAGCGTCAGCTTCGGGTCGGCGGCCCACCCGTGGCGCCGCTGCATCCATCCCACGAACGCGGCGTAGAGCGCGTCGACGTCCTCCCATGAGCCGTAGCCGTAGTCCTGCCGGTCGACGAATCGCCGCAGCGCCGCCTGCACGGCCGGCGCGACCTTGAAATCGCAGTCGGCGACGAATGCGGGCAGGACATCGGGTGGATAGCGGCGCCACTTACCGCCGCCCCGCTCCCTGAGCTCGGCAGCGGAGAGCAAGAAGTCGGTCACCGGTCGCGAAACATCTGCACCATTGATTCTTGCGCGCCCGACAGGAGCCGCCGCAGTCCCTCCTCGCTCGCCCGCAGCTTCGAGCTACGGCCGCTCGGCGTCTCATCGATCAGGCGCGCTTCGCGAAGCACCTGCACGTGGGCGCTGATCGTGGGCTGCGACAGGTTGAAGTGGCGCGCGATCTCGGTCACCGAGGCGGGAGTCACCGCGAGCGACAGCAGGATGGACACACGAGTCGGATCGGCCAGCGCCTTGACGCTCGAGGCGACCTCGGCTGCGACCTTGCGGACCTCCGCGTCGTTGGCCATGAGGTGAACGCCGCGGCCCAGATAGACGTCGCCGTCCAGCTCGACGATGTGGATCTCGCCGTAGAACCAACCGGGCGACAGCACCAGCCCGCCTTCCGCCGCGGCGGCGTTCGCCATCGCGTCGAGCTCGGGCCGGCCCTTCCACAGCCGCGTCCGGCCGAGGATCTCCAGGTAGGAGTCACCGTCGCGCAGGCGCCGTGCCCATCGCGCGACCTCGGTGGTGACCTCGGCGCGTCCGGTCTCGCGCCACTCCTGCTCGACGGCGGCCCATACGTCGCGGAGGAGCTCGACGTACTTGCGTCGCAGGCGGAGGTCCGAGCGCAAGCGTGTGAGGCGCGCTCGCAGAGGCTCCTGCTCCTGCACCGGCTCGGACAGCAGCGAAGGTCGGGGCCACGCTCCCCTGGCCGTCTCGTCGAGGCGGGCGAAGAACCGCTCGAGGTCGAGGTCGAACAGGGTGCCCGAGCGCTTGCCCAGCACCACGACTTCGGTGAAACCATGGACCCCGTCCTGCCAAAACGTGTTGATGGCGTCGCCGAGCCGCTGCCGCAGCGCCTCCTGCCCCGCAAACCGCTGATGCACCGGGTCGTCCGACTCGCAGACGTGGAACAGCCACATCAGCTCGAACACGGCAGAGGGGCGGATGGCTATGTCACCCCCCGTGACCTCCTGGAGCTGCATCGGCATAGCTACCAGCCTATGTTATGCCAGTCGCTTCAATTAAAGCAAGGCAGGTAGTTGACTATTGCCATAGTCCGCTACCAAAATAAGGCCATGAACTCCTACGAGCTGGAGCGACTGGCGGCGCAGCGGATGGCGGATTTCGTACGCGAGGCCGACGAAGCGGCGGCGGCGGCCGCGGCGCGGCGTGCGGGGCGGCTTGTGCGTGCGGTCGCGGGGACGCTGCGTGGAGTCGCCGATTGGATCGACGGCGGCCGGCGAGGCGACGCGAACGGGCTAGGGACTGTTCGCGCGCTCGACTAGCCGCCGCCAGGCGAACGGACTGAGGTAGAGCAGGGCGAGAGCCACGGCAACGCCGACAAAGAAGAACCACCCATTGTCAAACACCGCACTCAGCACGACCCCGACGAGAAGGACCGGGACGCTCGCGATGCGAAGCAGCAGCACCGGGCGGTTGGCGCGACGGATGCGCCGTTTCTCCGCCTCGTAGTACGCGACGGCCGTCGCGGGAAGCTCCTTGCGCGTGAACGGCCGGTAGCGTCGCACCCAGACCACAAGACCGATCACGACGATCGTCGCCCCGATGAGCAAGAACCCGGGCGAGGTCCGACCGAAGTTGATGGCGACGGAAATGCGGGCCAGCAGGTACAGCAGAAAGACCACCGAGCCGCCACCGACCAGGACCCGCGTGCCCGAGTAGAGGTTCTTCCGTGCGGTCTCGAACGATGGGTCGAGCCTCGCCGCCTCGTTGAACTCGTGCACCGCGTCGACACGGCGCCCTGTCTTCGAGAGAACGACGCCCAGGTTGTTGTGAGCGGCCGCGTCGTTGGGGTCGAAGGTCAGCGCGCGGCGGAAGGCCGCCTCAGCCTCCCTGTACATCCGCTTGCGCAGCATGCAGCGGCCCAGCAGGTCGTGCATGTCGGTCGAGTCGGGGCTCAGCCGGACCGCCTCGAGCGCCTGGACGTAAGCCTCGTCGTACTGCTTGGCCCCCATGTGCGCTTCGGCGAGCACGTGGCGCGCGAACGCCAGCTCAGGCGCGAGACGCACGGCTTGTTTGGCGGCGGCGACGGCTTCGCGTGCACGCCCCAGCCTCAGCAGCGCAAGCGACCGCAACCGGTGCGGCCAGTCGTCGTCGGGCGCCCGCAGCGTCGCAGCGTCGGCCGCGCGCAACGCCGGCGCCGGCTGGCGCAAACCCAGATACGCCTGCGCGAGCAGCGCGTGGAGCTCGAAATCGTCGGGGTCGGACGCAAGCGCCTGCCCGAGGAGGCTTTTCGCGTCCGCGTACCGCCGGGCCCGCATCAGGTTGCGCGCCGCCTCGGCCTGCGCGCTCATACCATCCGGTTCTGTCTCATGTAGGCGAGGAGGTCGTCGTACGCGCCGCCCTCGTTGGCGAAAAGCGCGTAGTTGCGCGCCGTCTCGAACCACGCGCGCGTGCTGGGCTTGACCTCTTTCAGCGCCGCCCGGAAGTCGTTCATGCCGATGTTGCGCACGCGGCCGGTCATCAGCGACTCCTCCATCGCCTGCTCGGTCGCCGTCTCGCACAGGTGGACGAGGTCGGCGCCGGAGAACTGCTCCGTGTGCTGCGCCAGCCAGGCGACGTCGATGTTCTCGACAGGCCGCTCCCTGATGCTGTGGGCGATGATCGCCTCGCGGGCCGGCCGGTCAGGCGGGAGCACCAGAGCGACGCGGTCGAAACGGCCCGGCCGCAGCAGCGCGCTGTCCACGTCCCACGGGTGGTTGGTCGCGCCAAGGACGAACACGCCTTCGTTGCCGCCGGCGAAGCCGTCCATCTCCGACAGCAGCTGGTTGACGACCCCACGCTGCGACGGCGAGGAGCGAAGGTTGCTGCGCTTCTGGCCGATGGCGTCGAGCTCGTCGAGAAACACCACGCACGGCGCGTTTCGCCGCGCGACGTTGAAGATCTCCTGCACGTGGCGCTCGCTCTGCCCGAGCCACATGTCGAGCACCTCCGCCAGGCCCACGGCCAGGAACTTCGCGCCGAGCTCGCCGGCCGTCGCGCGCGCGATGAACGTCTTGCCGCAGCCCGGGGGCCCGTAGAGCATCAGGCCGCCACGAAGGGACTTCCGATACGCCTCGCGCAGCTCCGGGTTGCGGATCGGACCGATCAGCGCGACGTGCAGGCGCCGCTTCACGTCTTCCATGCCGCCGACGTCGGCGAGCGTGACGCCGGACACCTCGACCTCCCACCACCCGCGGTTGTCGGGCTCGGCGCCGACGGGCACGGCCTCGGGGTCGGTGGGGTCGGAGGCCGGCGACAGCGGCTGCGCGTGGGGCGGCGGGGGCGGCGGCATGGGCGCCGGCGAGCGGCGTGCGAGCGGAGGCTCGGGCCCCGATTGCGGCTGCTGCAGGGAGGCCAGCAGCTTTCGATAGGCGGCCGCACGCGAGCTGTCGCCGAGCGCGTCGGCGGCTCGGACCGCGAGTGCGATCGCCTCGACGTTGGTCGGCTCGCGGTTCAGGACGTTGAGGATGTGGTCCATCGCGGAGGCCTCTCCCCCGCCTTCGATCAGCAGCTGCGCGAGATGCAGGCGGATGGGAACCGACTCAGGGTCGGCCTCGAGCGCCTTGACGAGCGCGGCCAGGACCGCGGGATCGGCGGGCATAGACGTGCCAGTTTAGACCCGGGTCAGGCCACCCACGCCTCGGCGAACTGGCTGTTGTACAGCCGGTGGTAGAAGCCTTCGCGCCGCAACAGCTCGGCGTGGCTGCCCTGTTCGACGATGCGTCCGCCGTCCATGACCACGATCGAATCGGCGTTGCGGATCGTCGACAGGCGGTGCGCGATGACGAAGCTCGTGCGGCCGCTGCGAAGGCGGGCCATGGCCTGCTGGATGAGCACCTCGGTCCGTGTGTCGACGTTGCTCGTCGCCTCGTCGAGGATGAGGATGCTCGGGTCCGCGAGAAACGCGCGCGCGATCGTGAGCAGCTGCATCTGGCCGGAGGAGAGGTCCGAGGCGTCGTCGTCGAGGACGGTGTCGTAGCCGTGCGGCAGCGTGCGCACGAACGAGTCGACGTGCGCGGCCTGGGCCGCGGCGACGATCTCGTCCTCCGTCGCGCCCTCCTTGCCGTAGGCGATGTTTTCGCGGATCGTGCCCGCAAAGAGCCACGTGTCCTGCAGCACCATGCCGAAGGCCTGGCGCACGTTGTCGCGCGCGACGGCTCTCGTGTTGACCCCGTCGACGAGGATCCTTCCGGAATCGATGTCGTAAAAGCGCATGAGCAGGTTGACGATCGTCGTCTTGCCGGCGCCGGTGGGACCGACGATCGCGATCGTCTGGCCGGGCCTCACGGTCAGGTTGAAGTCCGTGATCAGCGGCTTGTCCGGCAGGTAGCGGAAGTTGACGTCCTCCAGGACGACCTCCCCCCTCACGTCGCCGAGCTGCTCGCTCGTCACGTCGGGCGTCTCCTCCTCCGCGTCGAGGAGCTCGAACACACGCTCGGACGACGCGAGTCCGGACTGCAGCAGGTTCGCCTGGCCCGCCAGCTGCATGAGCGGGAATGTGAACTGGCGGGAGTACTGGATGAAGGCCTGCACGTCACCGAGGGTGATCGTCCCGGTCGCGACCTTGTAGCCGCCGATGACGGCGATCGCGACGTAGTTCAGGTTGGAGAGGAACTGGATGGCGGGCTGGATGATGCCCGACAGGAACTGCGCGAGGAAGCTCGCACGGAACAGCTCGCCGTTGTGGCGGTCGAACTCCTTCTGCGCCTCGGCGGTGCGGCCGAAGACCTGCACCAGCGCGTGGCCGGTGTGCATCTCCTCGACATGGCCGTTGAGACTGCCGGTCCACTTCCACTGCGCCTTGAACTGCACCTGCGAGCGGCGCGCGATGAGCAGCGTCACCGCGATCGAGACCGGCACCGTGATCAGGGAGATGACCGCGAGGAGCGGGCTGATCCAGATCATGATCCCAAGCGTCCCGACGAGCGTCAGCACCGAGCTGAGGATCTGGCTGAGACCCTGCTGCAGCGTGGTCGACACGTTGTCGATGTCGTTGGTCACACGGCTCAGCACGTCGCCGTGTGAATGGCTGTCGAAATACTTGAGCGGCAGACGCGCCAGCTTCGCCTCGACGTCGCGACGCATGCGGTAGACGGTCCGCTGCGCGACGCCGGCCATGATGTAGCCCTGGGCCCAGAGGAAGACCGAGCTGAGCAGGTACAGGCCCAGCGCCAGCGACAGCGTGATCGCGAGCGCGTGGAAGTCGATGCCTTTGCCCGGGGTCACGTCCATGCCCGAGAGCAGCTGTGCGAGCTGGCTCTGGCCGTGAAGCTTCAAGCCGGCTATGACCTGCGCCTTGGTGACGCCGGCGGGCAGGCTCTTGCCGACGATGCCGTTGAAGACGATGTTGGTCGCGTTGCCGAGGATCTTCGGCCCGATGACGTTGAACGCCACGCTGATCGATCCCAGTACGACCACGACCACGAGCAGCGAGAGCTCCGGACGCAGGCGTCCAAGCAGCCGGCGCAGGGTCTCACCGACGTTTTTCGTCTTCCCCGCCGGAGGGCCGCCCATGCCCATCCAGCCGCCCATCGCGCGCCCCTGAGGGCGCTGGCCGTCACCCCGGTTGATCACGCGACGGCCACCTTCTCGCCAAGCTGCGACTCGACGATCTCGTGATACGGCGGGCACGACACCATCAGCTCGTCGTGCGTTCCGATGCCGGCGACCTCTCCCTCGTCGAGGACGATGATGCGGTCGGCGTGCATGACCGTGCTCACCCTCTGGGCGACGATGAGCACGGTCGCGTCCTTCGTCTCGCCGCGAAGCGCGGCCCGGAGCCGCGCGTCCGTGCCGGCGTCGAGCGCCGAGAAGCAGTCGTCGAACAGGTAGATCGCGGGCTTCTTGACGAGCGCGCGCGCGATCGCAAGGCGCTGCCGCTGGCCGCCGGATACGTTGGTCCCGCCCTGGTCGATCGGCGCCTCGAGGCCACCTGACGATTCGGAGATGAAGTCGCGGCCTTGAGCGACGTCGAGCGCATGCCACAGCTCGTCGTCGGTCGCGCCCTCGCGGCCGAAGCGGAGATTGGTCGCGACCGTGCCCCTGAACAGGTAGGCGCGCTGCGGCACCAGGCCGACGCGGCTCCAGAGATGCTCCAGCGCCTGCTCGCGCACGTCCACACCGTCGACGAGGACGGCTCCCTCGCTGACGTCGAAGAAACGCGGGATGAGGTTCAGGACCGTCGTCTTGCCCGAACCGGTGCCGCCGATGATCGCCGTCGTCTCGCCTGGCCGGAGCGTGAAGCTGACGTTGCACAGCACCGGCTTCTCGCCGCCCGGGTAGCCGAAGCTGACGTTCCGAAACTCGACGGCGCCCGTCGGCGCCGGCACGACCGGCGAGGGAGGGTCCTGGATCGCCGGCTCGGTCGCCACCACCTCCTGGATCCGCGCCGCGCTGGCCTCGGCGCGCGGGACGAGCACGACCATGGCCACGGCCATCATCACCGACATCAGGATCTGCATCACGTACTGGAGGAAGGCGGTCAGGTTGCCGATCGGCATGGAGCCGCTGTCGATCAGATGCGCGCCGAACCACAGCACCGCCACGGAGGTCAGGTTCATCACGGCCATGACGGCTGGAAAGGCGACCACGAAGATCCGGTTGACTCGAAGCGTGGTGTCCGTCAGGTCAGCGTTGGCGGCTTCGAAACGGCGCTGCTCGAACGGGGTCCGGATGAACGCCCGGATGACACGCACGCCTTCGATCTGCTCGCGAAGCACCTGGTTGATGCGGTCGATCTTGCCCTGCACGGAGCGGAACAGCGGCACCGCCTTGATGAACGTGACGGTGATGATCACGCCCAGCAGCGGCACGACCACGACCAGGACCCAGGAGAGCGTGAGGTCCTCGTGCAGCGCCATGAACACGCCGCCGATGGCTGTGATCGGCGCCAGCACCAGCAGGGTGAGCGCGATCTGCAGAAAGAGCTGGATCTGCTGCACGTCGTTCGTGTTGCGAGTGATGAGCGACGCGGTCCCCAGATGGTTCATCTCGCGCGCCGAGAACCTCTGCACGCGGCCGAACACCGACGCCCGCAGGTCGCGGCCGACGCTCTGCGACGCGAGGGACGCGAAGTACACGCCGGCCACCGCGATCACGCCGAGGACCAGGGTGACCGCGAGCATGAGGCCTCCGGTGCGCCAGATGTAGCCGACGTCGCCCTTGACGACGCCGTTGTTGATGATGTCGGCGTTCAGGTTGGGCAGGTAGAGGCCGGCGATCGACTGGACGAGCGCGAGCACACCCACGATCGCCGCCTCGCGGACGTACGGACGAAGGTAGGTGCGGAGCAGGCGGACGAGCATGGAGGGTCGTTTGACTATATCAAACGATTGCCTAAAGTCAAGTCATTTGGTATGCTCTAACCGACTTGAGCGTGACGAAGGCCGGGCGGCTCACGCACGCAGAACTCCATTCGATCATGCACGCGTTCATGCGCCAGCAGGCGGCGTTCTCTGACGAGACCGCATCGTTTTTCATGGACGTCGACCTTACGATGGCGCAGTTCCGCGCCCTGATCGCGGTCCGCCGCTGGGGACGTCAGTCCGGCCGGGGGCTGGCTCGGAGGCTGGGAGTGACGCCGGGGAGCCTGGTCCCGCTCATCGACCGTTTGGAGGAGCAGGGATACGTCCGGCGCGTGCCCGACCTCGTCGATCGCCGGACCACCTGGCTGGAGCTGACGCCGAAATCCGACCGGCTGTTCGAGCGCATGCGCGGCATGGGCGCGGCGCGGATCGCGGGCGCGATCGCCAAGCTCATCCCGCGCGACCGGGCGGAGCTGGTGCGGCTTCTGAACCAGGTCGCCACCCACCTCGAGTCGCGCGCGGAGTCTGCGGAGGGACCCGCCCCGGCCTGATCTTCGACCCCGCAATTGCCGGCAGATCCGGGTTCGACACACGCAGCTTGTCAGCGGCGGATTCGTTTCTCGAAGCACACGCTCGTCGCCGCGGTCGCGTACTCGCCCCAGCAATCGATGGGGACAAACCCCGCACTGCGGTAGAGGCCGATTGCCGCGTGCTGGTGGATTCCTGTCTCCAGCACGAGCCTGCTCACGCCCATCCCCGCGCCGACCCGCTCGAGCTCGGCGAGGACAGCACGGCCGACGCCTTGGCCTCGACGCGCCGGCTCCACGTACATGCGCTTGATCTCGGCCGTGCCGCGATCGAGCAGGCGAATGGCGCCGCATCCGATCGCCTCGCCGTCGCTTCGCGCGACCAGGAACGCCCCACGGCCGGCGTCGAGATCTTCGGCTTTGAGGTTGGGTCCAAACCGCTGCTCGGGTGGATACAGCTCAGCGAGACCCGCGTCAAGCCGGCCGACGAGACGGTGAGCGTCGTCACTGTCGAACGGCTCGGTGGCGATATGCGCGCCCATCGCACGCACATTAGTAGATGTTTCGTGAGCGGCGAAGGCTTGAATTGACACCGATGTCAAGTCAGCCGACACTCGCACCATCAATCTCTCTTGGAGGTGCGTGTGATGCGCAAATTGATCCTGGCGGTGGTGCTCGGCGTGGGTGCGATGCTCGTGGCGGTGGCGCCGGCGATGGCCGGCTCGATCGGCCCGACGCCGTAAAGCAAACGTTAAGCGCTCCGGGGGGCATGGCGGTATGCTCACCGCCATGCTCGACCGGAGGTACCGCGGCCGGCGCAAAGGCGTCCGGATCCGGGAGGGCTCCGTCCGGCAGGCGAGGCTGGAAGCCGGGCTGAGCCTGGCCGAGGTGGCGGGCAACCTGGTCACCCGGACCGCGATCCACCTCATCGAGCACGACCGCGTCAAGCCGTCGATGGAGACGCTGCAGCACATCGCCAGGCGAACGCGCAAGCCGCTCGACTACTTCCTCGTGCCTCAGGAGACGGGCTCTGTGCCGGCGCCGCAGAACGAGCTCGTGACGCTCGAGCAGCTGTCGAACAGCCGGGACTTCGCCGCCGTCGTCGAGAAGGGCACCGCGCTGCTGCGCAGACGTTGGGACACCGGCAGCCTGGCCACCATCCACTACCTCGTCGGCTCCGCGCACTGCCGCAGCGTCCGGCCGGACGAGGCGCTCGAGCACCTCCGCAAGGCGCATGAGCTCTTCGAGGAGCTCGGTGACGCGTGGATGGTCGTGGACACGCTCGATTGGGAGGCGGCCGCGTATGGCTTGAAAGAAGACCCGCACGCCATTGACATGGCGCTCGATGCGCTCGAGCGCTGCCGCAGGCTTGACCCCATCCCGTCGCAGACAGAGGCGAGGATCCTCGGCCACATCGCGGCCATGCACGTGGTCGCCGAATCCTGGCCGCAGGCCATCCGGTACTACGAGTCGGCGGTCGAAGCCGCCGGCGCGGTGAAGGACCTGCTCCAGCAGGCGAAGATGCACCACGGGCTGGGCGCCGCCTATCAGCGCATGCAGCAGCCGGTGCGCGCGAGACAGCATTTCGAGCGCGCGCTCGCGCTGTACGCCATCGAATCCGACCTCAGTGCGGTCTACCGGCTGGAGAACGACCTCGGCCACCTGCTGCTGCAGGAAGGTCACCTCGACGCCGCCGAGAACCACTTCGTCAAGGCGCTCAGGGGATCGGACGAGCTGCGTCTCGACCGCCGCGGCCGCGGCTTCATCCTCGTCAACTTCGGAGAGCTCCACCTGCGCCGCGGTGACCTCGAAGCGTCGGCCGGCTACCTCGGCCAGGCGCTCGAATCGGCGGCATCGACAGGCGAGCAGATCGTCTTGGCCGACGCGCACGCGCTCCTGGGCGAGGTCGATGAGGCCCGTGGCGACAGCGCCGCGGCCGACCGAGAGTTCGAGATCGCGCTGGCCACGCTGGAGCGGCTCGGCATGCCCGACCGGCTGCGCGACTGCCACATGAAGTTCGCCGAGGTGCTGGATGCGCGCGGCGAGCAGTCGCGGGCGGCCGGCCACTGGAGGCTGGCGGCGCAGATCGGCAAGCTCGCGTTGGCCGGCGCCCAGCCACAAGAGCGAGAAGGCTCAGCCGCCGGTTAACGCGCGGCGGCGACCTTCACGTAGAGGTTCTTCGCGCGGAGCGTGATCAGCGGCTCGAGCGCGGGGCTCGACTGGCCGGCGGGCACCAGCTCGTAGCGCGCGCAAACCGTGGCCAGCGCGATCACGGCTTCGAGGACAGCGAACGTACTTCCCAGGCAGCGCCGCGGGCCCACGCCAAAGGGCATGAACGCGCACCTCGGCAGGCGGGACGCCAACCCGCCGGCCCAGCGGTCCGGGTTGAACCCGTCGGGATCCGCGAAATACCGCGCGTCTCGATGGAGCACCCACTGGCTCGCGAAGATCGTGGTTCCGGCCGGGATGGCGAACTTCCCGAGCTCGGTGTCGCGGACCGCCTCGCGGCCGAAGCCCCAGATCGGCGGGTACAGCCGCAGCGTCTCGTGCAGCACCCCGGCGGTGAAGGGCAGCCGGGGGACATCGTCGCCGGTCACGAGCCGGCCGTCGACCACCGATCTCACCTCCGCTCGCAGCCGGCGCTGCGCCTCGTGGTGCCCGGCGAGCAGGTGCAGCGACCAGGACAACGCCATCGCCGTGGTCTCGTGCCCGGCGAACGCAAGGGGGATCAGCGTCAGCTTGACCTCGTCGTCGGTCAGCGCGCGGCCGTCGGCAGTGCGATGCCGGATCAACACCGAGAGCAGGTCGCCGCGGCCGTCGGCCTCGCGCCGCCTCGTGGCGATGAGCTCGTTCACGAGCTCCTGGGCGCGCTTGAACCGCGCCCGCGAGCGAAGGTTGGAACCTGTGGGCAGAAACGAAAGGTAGATGGGACTGAACGCCCGCGCGCCGACGTCCTCGAGGATCGCGTCGAAAATCGCCGGCGCCTCCTCGGCGATCTCGGCGAGGTCGAAATCGAACAGGGTGCGCGACAGGATGTCCAGCGTGAGCGTCCGCATCGCCGCCGTCACGTCGAGAACCTGGCCGTCCTTCCATCCGTCGCAGAGATGCTCGGTGCGCTCGGCCATGATCCTCGCGTAGGCCGGCATGCGGTCGGGACGCAGCGCGGGCTGGGCGAGGCGCCGCTGCTCGAGCCAGGAGCTCGACTCCTCGAAAAGGAGCAGCTTGCGCAGGGCTGGATGGAAGAAGTCGGACAGGTTGTTCTTGCTGAAGTCCGCCGCGCGCGCGAAGAGCATCTCCTCGATGAGGGCCGGGTCGCTGACCAGGACGGCGTCCTTCGTCTTGACCTTCATGGGGACGAAGTCGCCGTACTCCCGCGCCAGGCGGGTCAGAAACCCGAGACGGTCGCGGCGCAGCTCGCCAAGGTGGCCGAAATAGGGACGGCCCCGAGGTCCGGCGGGCCAGGGCTTCGTCGCAGCCTGGAGCGTGAGCGCCATTTGCAGCGCCACCATGGCAGAGCCACGGCGGATGTCAAGTAAGACTTCTGGGCGCCGGGTGCCTGGAGCGGACCTGACGAGCGACCGTCACCATGACTGACGATCAGGACGAATGGGGATAATCGCGGCGATGCCCATCCCGCCCTCGCTCCTCAATCGCCCGGGCGCCCTCCTCACCCTCGCCGCCCGTTCCGGGCAGGAGCTCGCGCGCCGCCGGCTCGCCCCGCTGGGCCTGACCGTTCAGCTGTGTGGGGTGCTCAACCTCCTGGCCGACGGCGCCGTCTCGCAGCAGGCCCTCGGAGAGCAGCTCCGCATCGACCGGACCACCGTCGTCGAGCTGATCGACGACCTCGAACGCCAGGGCGTCGTCGTCAGGCGCCGCAACCCCGCGGACCGGCGTTCGTACGCGCTTCACCTCACGGCCAAGGGCAAGACGGTCCAGAAGCGGGCCGCGCGAGCGTTCGACGCCGCGGCCGCGGAGGTGTTCGATCCCCTGGCGCCCGCCGAGCAGCGCCAGCTCGCGGACCTGCTGCGTCGGGTGGTGGTCGGAGCCGAAGCCAGGCTGACGTCGACCTAATTCGTCAGCCAAAGGAATCATCCCTATAAGGGAATAATGCCGCCGGAGGTTCGCTTCTGGTCAGGCATGAGCACCCAGATCTCCGGCCAACCACCACTCGGCCCGAAAGCCCGCCGCGTCGTCCGGTTCCTCGCTCGTTTCATCAACCCCCTTACCCTCGCCGTCGCCGGGCGCCGCTGGATGCCGGTCGTCGGCGTTCTGCGCCATCGCGGTCGACGGACCGGAAGGACCTACTCGACGCCGCTGGGCATGCGGCGGCTGGGCGACACCTTCTTGATGCCGCTGACCTTCAGCGACCAGGCCGGGTGGTACCGGAACGTCAGGGCGGGCGGCTCGGCCACCGTCCGCTACCTCGGCCGTGAATATGCCGTCACGGAACCCGAGGTCGTCGATTACGCGACCGCGGCGCCCGCCTTTCCCGCCTACGAGCTCTGGCAGTTCCGGCTTGTCGGCATCAACGAGTACCTGCGCATGCGCATCAAGGAGGAGATTCCGATGTCCCGGCCACGCAACCTCACGCTGGCGCTTCTCGTCATCGCGTTCGCGCAGCTGATGGTGGTCCTCGACACGACCATCGTCAACGTCGCGCTCCCGTCCATCCAGCGCGCCCTGCGGTTCACGGCGACCGACCTCGAGTGGGTCGTGAACGGCTACTCGCTCGCGTTCGGCGGCCTCCTTCTCCTCGGCGGCAGGGCCGGCGACCTCTTCGGCCGGCGGCGCATGTTCGTCGCCGGCGTGCTGCTGTTTGCCGCGGGCTCGTTCGCGGGCGGTCTGGCGACGACCTCGACCTGGCTCATCGTCGCGCGCGCCGTCCAGGGAGCAGGCGGTGCCATCGTCGCGCCGACCGCCCTGTCGCTCATCGCGGAGACGTTCGCGGAGGGCTCGGCCAGGAACCGCGCGCTGGGCATCTACGCGGGCGCGGCCGGAAGCGGCGGCGCCGTCGGGCTGGTCCTTGGCGGGCTCATCGTCAACTACCTGTCGTGGCGCTGGGTCCTCTTCGTCAACGTCCCCATCGCCCTGGTCCTCGCCGTCGCGGCTCCCCGCGTGCTGGCCGCATCGGAGCCCAGGCCCGGCCGGCTCGACCTGCCCGGCGCGCTCACGGTGACCGGCGGCATGACCCTCCTCGTGTACGGTCTCTCGCGCGCGGCGACGCACAGCTGGACCGAGAACGTGACGGTCGCGACCCTCGGCCTCGGGTTGGCGCTCATCGTGCTCTTCGTCCTCATCGAGCGCCGCAGCACGCAGCCGTTGGTGCCGTTGACGCTGTTCGGCAACCGCAGCCGCACCGGCGCATACGCGCTGCGCATGGTCGCTGGCGCGACGACGCTTGCGGTCCTGTTCTTCCTGACCCAGATCGTGCAGAACGTGCTCGGGTTCAGCCCGTTGCGCGCGGGATTCGCGTTTCTTCCACTTGGCGTGGGCGTCGTGATCACGGCCCAGGTCACGTCACGCCTGGTCGGCCGCGTCGGCCCGCGCGCGCCGGTCGCCCTCGGCGCGCTCGTCATCACCGCCGGGTTGCTGTGGCTCTCGCGCATCTCCGGCCAGGCGACTTACCTCCACGACATCTTCGGGCCGCTCGCGGTGCTGTCGGTCGGGCTCGGCATGGTCTTTCTTCCGACCACGATCGTTGCCGTGTCCGGCGCGGCGAAGCACGAGTCGGGCCTCGCGTCGGCGGTGCTCAACGTCAGCCAGCAGCTCGGCGGGTCGATCGGGCTTGCGGTCCTCGGCACGATCGCGACCCACGTGGCGAGTACGAACGGCGTCACGGCCGGCTATGCCACCGCGTTCGAGGTCGGTTCCGCGGTCGCTCTCGCCGGCTTCGTGCTCGCGGTCTTCGTCATTCGCGGCCGCGCGCGGCAGGCGGCCCCCGAGGCCTCGCTTCCAAAAGCCGCTTGACGTAACCCAACCCCGGATTGGCCGAGGCCTGCGACTTCTAACCTTTCCGGTATCCAGACCGAAAGTCCTCGCGGCGTGAGCCTGCGCATCCTGCTGGCCATCGCGCTCGCGACGATCCTCAACCCGCTCAACTCGTCGATGATCGCCGTCGCCCTCGTCCCCATCCACGTCGACTTTCGGATCGACGTCGGCACCTCGACCTGGCTCGTGTCCGCCTTCTACCTGACCGGCGCCGTCGCCCAGCCCCTGATGGGCCGGCTCGCCGACCTGTGGGGCGCGCGCCGCGTCTTCCTCACCGGTGCGGCGGTCGCCTGCGTCGTGTGCGCGCTCGCGCCGCTCTCACCGAGCTTCGGCTGGCTCGTGACCGCGCGGGCGCTGCAGGCGCTCGGCACGTCGACCGCCTTTCCATCGGGCATGGGCCTGATCCGCGCGGCCGCCGGCAACCGGATCCCGTCGCGAGCCCTCGCGGTCCTGAGCGTCGCCGCTTCGACAAGCGCCGCGCTCGGCCCGACCATCGGCGGTCTGCTGCTGGCGCAGTGGGGCTGGCAGGCGATCTTCCTCGTCAACGTGCCGCTCACCGTCGCCGCCATCGGCCTTGGCCTGCGCTGGCTTCCCGCGCCGCCGCCTGCCGACCCGGGCGCGAGCGGGCTCGCGAGCGTCGATCTGCCTGGCGTCGCCCTGTTCGCCGCGACCCTGACCTCGATCCTGGGCGCCCTGCTGGCGCTGGGTTCGATCGAGAGCTACGTGCTGCTCGCGCTGGTGCCCGTCGCCGCCGCGCTCCTCGCGGCCCGCGAGCTGCGATTCCGCTCGCCCTTCTTCGACCTGCGGCTGCTGTTGCGCAACCCCGCCATCGTCGCCGTGTTCCTGCAGTTCGCCGCGGTCACGTTCATCTTCTACTCGTTCTTCTTCGGCCTGCCGATCTGGCTCGAGCAGGTCGGGCGGTACGACGCGCGGGCGGCGGGGTTGCTCGTGCTCCCGCTGACCGGCATCGCGATCGTGGTCACGCCGCTCGCCGCGCGTCTGATCGAGCGCCGCGGGCCGCGGCTGCCCCTGATCCTCGGCTCCGTCTTCCTGGTCGCGGGCACGCTCATGGTCCTGCTCGTGGGCACCGGCGCTCCCGTGCTTCTGATCCTCGCGGCCGGCTTCCTGCTCGGCGTGCCCAACGGCTTCAACAACCTCGGCCTGCAGGCCGCGCTCTACGCGTCGACGCCGCCGGAGAGGATCTCGTGGGCCGCGGGGCAGTACCAGACCTTCCGCTATGTCGGCGCCACGCTGGCAGGGGCGGTGCTCGGTTCGGTGTTCCGCCACGGCGCGACGACGGCCGGCCTGCACGGCATGGCCGTCGCGCTCGCGGCGGTGGCCGCCGTCCTGGTCGTGGTCTCTATGTTCGGAACCAGCTCCACAGCAGCTGGCCGCCGATCGCGATCAGGGCCACCGCCGCCAGGGGCTTCAGCCACGTGACGCGCTCGATGACGTGCGAGCCGAGAAGCGTGAACACGAAGAGGCAGGCCGCCGCGATCAGCACACCGAGGCCGAGCACCAGATAGCGCTGGGCCGGCGGAACGCCGGACGCCACAGACGAGATGGCGAGCGCATTGTCCAGCTGCAGCGTCACGTCGGTGAGCGCGACCAGAAGGACGGGGACGAGGATCATCTTGGCCACTGAAGCAG
The DNA here is from genome assembly GCA_035689485.1 of Candidatus Dormiibacterota bacterium. Classification (GTDB taxonomy): domain Bacteria; phylum Chloroflexota; class Dormibacteria; order Dormibacterales; family Dormibacteraceae; genus 40CM-4-65-16. Next base: position 40,673 of record DASSLL010000068.1, read on the forward strand.
ACCTCCGTACGGGAATTGACAAGAGGTCTTGCCGCGGGCACCGATGCCCGCCGCCGTCCCGGGTGTTGCCACCGTCCTGACGGGTCCGGCGAGGGAGCTACTCCCCTCTGCGTCTCCTTCGATGATAGACGGTGGCGGTGGTCGCGGCTATCGACCGTCCGAGGGACGCGTGACGAGCACCGTCTTGCCCGTCGTCTGGCCGGCTGCGACCGCGCCCAGCGCCTCGGCCGCGTTCTCGAGCGGGACCCGGCGCGACACGTACGGTGAGATCTTTCCCTCCGCGTAGAGCCTGAGCAGCTCACGCGTGCACTCCTCCACAAGGTCGGGGCGGCGCTGCGTGTACAGGCCCCAGTGGAGGCCGACAACCGAATAGTTCTTGACGAGCACGTGATTCGTCCGGGCCTGCGCGATCTGCCCCGACGTGAACCCGACCAGGACGAGCCGGCCTTCGAACGCGATGCACTTCGTCGAGCGCTCGAAGGCCTCGCCACCGACCGGGTCGTACACGACGTCCGCGCCGTGGCCCTTGGTGAAGTCCTTGACGGCCTGGACCATGTCCTGGCTGCGGTGCTCGACGACCATGTCGGCGCCGAGACGCCTGGCGACCTCGGCCTTGTGGGCCGAGCCGACGGACGCGATGACGGTCGCGCCCGCGGCCTTGCCCAGCTGGACCGCCGCGCTGCCCACCCCACCGGCGGCCGCGTGCACGAGCAGGAACTCGCCCGGCTGCAACCGGGCGCGCCGGTGCAGCCCGAACCAGCCCGTCTGATAGTTGATGAAGAATGCCGCGCCGTCCTCGAACGACATGGAGTCCGGCATCTTCGTGGTGTCCTCGGGGCGGACGAACGCCACCTCGGCGTAGCCGCCGCCGGCCATGCCGCCGGCGTGAAGCCGGGCGAGCACGCGGTCCTGTGTGCCGGTGACGATGCCCGCCACCTCGGCCCCAGGGATGAACGGCAGGTCCGGCTTTTCCTGGTACGTGCCCGCCACGAGCAGCGAGTCGAAGAAGTTGACCGCGGCGGCGTGGACGTCGATGCGGAGCATGCCGGGCGGCGTCGGTGGGTCGGGCAGGTCCTCGAAGGTCATCGAGTCCGGCGCGCCGTTACGCCGGACGACCCACGCTTTCACACGCGAATTGTGCTCGCGTCCGTCTACTGGCAGCCGACGAGGGGCAGCGGGTCGGTCGGCACGCCGCCGACCTCGAGCTGGAAGTGCAGGTGTGCGCCGATCGAGAGCCCCGTGCTGCCCACCGTGCCCAGGACCTGACCCTGCTGGATGGACTGACCGAGCGCCACCGACTCGTCCTGCATGTGGGCGTAGATCTCGACCAGGCCGTAGCTGTCCGTGACCTCGACCCGGATGCCGAAGTAATCGGCGACCCCGGTGGCGGTCACCCTGCCTCCGGAGGCGGCGAGGATCGGGGTGCCGTACTCGGCCAGGATGTCCACGCCGGTGTGGAAGTGAAGGTAGCCGGCGTACGACGGCTCGAGCGCGAAGCCCGTGGGCCCGAAGCCCTGGATGATCTTGGCGCCCTTGATCGGGCACATGAACGCCTCCGGCTGGATGGGGTCCGCCGGCAGTCCGCTGCTCAGGTTGGGGCCGACGAGAGGGTCGATCGGGATCACGATCACGAGGCCCGGCAGCAGGTCGGCGGCGCGGATCCGGTTGAACCCGAGCACGGTCGACTCGTCCACCCCGTAAGCCGTCGCCAGGCTGGCCGGGGTATCGCCCTTGCGCACCGTGACGACCACACCCGGCACCGGCGGCAGCCACAGGACCTTGCCCACCTTGAGCGGTTGGCGCAGGCCCGGATTCGACCAGGTGATCTCGCGCAGCGTGACTTCGAACTTCTTGGCGATGGACTGGAGCGTGTCGTCGGTCTTGACCACGTAAGGGATGGGCTTGCGGTTGGGCAGCGGCGCGACGGGGATCGAGACCGGGGTGATGATCGTGCTGTCCTGCCCGACCTCCATCCCGTCCATCTCGCCCTGGTTGGCGGCCTGGGCGGTGAGCGGGTTCGAGGCGAGCGACGCGTTCAGGTCGGTGGCGCCGTAGCTCCACATCGCCAGCGTTATCAGGAGAACCGCCCCGTGCCCCGCGTAGCGGTAAATGCGCAAACGCCTACCCCCAGGCTTCGCTATCGGGCGCCAAGGTAACAAAGGCAGGCACGGCTCGTCAACGCAGGGGGTGAACGGGCCTGGCTACGCTTGACGGCCTGGCAGATCACGAACCGAGCCTGTTCATCGTCGTCGAGGGCGACAGCGACAGGGTGGCGCTCGAGACGCTGGCGGCTCGGATGGACGTCGACCTGGACGCTCGCGGCGCGTCGATCGCGCCGATCGGCGGTGCCCACGCGGTGCGGCGCTTCCTCGGCCGGCTGGCGGCCGCGCACCCGCAGGCACGCGTGGCCGGGCTCTGCGACGCCGGTCAGGAGGTCTACTTCCAGCGGGCCCTGGAAGACCGGGGCCTCGGCGACGGGCTCGACCGGGGCGGCCTGGCCCGGCTCGGCTTTTTCGTCTGCGTCCTGGACCTGGAGGACGAGTTGATCCGAGCCCTGGGCGCCGGCGTGGTCGAGGCGGTCATCGAGGCCCAGGGTGAGCTGCGCTCCTACCGCAGCTTCCAGCGGCAGCCCGCGCAGGCAGCGGTCGCGGCCGAGGCGCAGCTGCGGCGATTCATGGGCACCCATGCCGGCCGGAAGGCGCAGTACGCGCGGGCGCTCGTCGACGCCCTCGACCTGCGGCAGGTGCCCGCGCCGCTGGCCGGTGCCCTGACGGCGACCGGCACCTCGCTACGCATCGGGTCAGCAATTCGGACGATTTCGCCCGGCTCGCCTCCTCCCTAACCTCTCATCAACGCCCGGTTCAAGGAGTGTCAAGGCATATGGTCAGCAGCTATCCGGTGCAGTTCGACGTCGACTTTCCGGCCCGGCCCCTCAACCGGCTGAGCACCGCGTTCCGGATCATCGTCGCCGTTCCCATCGTCGTCCTCCTCACCATGCTCACGGGTGAGACGTTCGGCGGCCGCGGTGACCGCTCGACCGAGCACGACCTCGTCATCGGCGGCGCCGCCGTGTTCCTCCCGCTCGTGCTCATGCTCGTGTTCCGGCAGAAGTACCCGCGCTGGTGGTTCGACTGGAACCTGAACCTGATGCGCTTCTCGAACCGGGTCACGGTCTTCCTCGCGCTTCTCGACGACCGCTATCCGTCGACCGACGAGGAGCAGGCCGTCCACCTCGATTTTCCGTATCCGGACGCCCGGCAGATGAACCGGTGGCTGCCGCTCGTCAAATGGCTGCTGGCGATCCCCCATTACGTCGTGCTGTTGTTCCTCGGCATCGGAGCGTTGATGGCGATCGTCGCGGCGTGGTTCGCCATCGTCTTCACCGGTTCCTATCCGCGCAGCCTTTTCGACTTCGTGGTCGGTGTGCTGCGATGGAGCAACCGCGTCAACGGCTACGCGTTCACGCTGGTCACCGATCAGTACCCGCCCTTCTCCTTGAGCTGAGGATGAGGGCGATCGTCCAGGACCGCTACTGCGCGCCGGAGCAGCTCCGTCTGCGCGAGGTCCCGGTGCCGGCGACCGGCGACGGCGACGTGCGGCTGCGGGTGCGGGCCGCGGGCGTGAACCCTCTCGACTGGCACCTCGCCCGCGGCACGCCGCGGGTCGCGCGGGTCGCGATGGGACTCTCGGCGCCCAAGGACACCCGCCGCGGCGTCGACGTCGCCGGAGTCGTGGAGGCGGCCGGCAAGGGCGTGAAAGAGCTTCGTCCCGGCGATGAGGTTTTCGGCTGGTGCGAGGGTGCGTTCGCCGAGCACGCGAGCGCACCCGAAGACCACTTCGTCGTCAAGCCGGCGGCGATGTCGTTCGAGGAGGCCGCGGCGGTGCCCGTGGCCGCGGTCACAGCGCTACGGGGGCTGCGCGACGTGGGCAGGCTGCGCTCGGGTCAGCGCGTGCTCATCAACGGCGCGTCCGGCGGCGTCGGCACATATGCGGTGCAGATCGCAAAATCGATCGGCGCCGAGGTCACCGGCGTCTGCAGCACGAGAAACCTGGAGCTCGTCCGCTCGCTCGGTGCGGAACATGTCATCGACTACACGCGCGAGGACTTCACCCGCGAGCCGGGCCGTTACGACCTGGTCCTCGACAACGCCGGCAGCAGGTCCATCCCGGCGCTTCGCCGCATTCTCGTCACGGGCGGGACCCTCGTCTACAACAGCGGCGCCTCGATGCCACGGATGGGCATGGCGGCGCTGCTGTCGCGCATGGGTCGAAACGTCCGCACGTTCTTCGCTCAGATCAGGCACGACGACCTGATGGTCCTGCGCGACCTCATCGAGGCCGGCAAGTTGAGGTCGGTGATCGACCGCACGTACCCGCTGGAC
>DASSLL010000069.1:0-5244 GCA_035689485.1 Candidatus Dormiibacterota bacterium
GTCGAGCTCGCGCCAGGCGTCGGCGAGCCGACTCGTGGCGACACCGTCCATCTCGACGTCGTCGACCGCTGGGGGAACCTGGTCGCCGCAACGCCGAGCGGCGGTTGGCTCTGGGGGGCTCCCGTTATCCCGTCGCTCGGCTTCTGTCTCGGTACGCGCGCCCAGATGTTCTGGCTCGAGGAAGGGCTGCCGAACTCGCTCGAGCCGGGCAAGCGGCCGCGCACGACGCTCTCGCCGACGCTCGCCCGCCGCGACGGCGAGGTGCTCGCCTTCGGCACGCCGGGCGGTGACCAGCAGGACCAGTGGACGCTCGAGTTCTTCCTCGCGCACGCGGTGTTCGGGCGGCCGCTCCAGGCCGCCATCGACGCCCCGATGTTCCACACCACCCATTTCCCGAGTTCGTTCGCGCCCCACGAGGCGCACCCAGGCCGGCTGCACGCCGAGCCGATGGGGTCCGGCGTCCTGGAAGAGCTGCGGCGTCGCGGCCACGAGGTGGAGGAGATGGCGGCGTGGTCGTTGGGCCGAACCTGCGCGGTGGCCCGCGACCCGGCAACCGGGCTTCTTTCAGCGGCCTCCAATCCGCGAGGCGGCCAGGCTTACGCGGCCGGGCGCTAGCTCTTCGACCCGAAGGGTGCCTTTGGCGCGAGCGGCACGTTTCGAGGGTGGCGCTAGCCTCGCAGCCGCGGGTCGAGCGCGTCGCGGAGCGCGTCGCCCAGCAGATTGAAGCTGAAAACTGCGATCGAGATCGCGGCCCCGGGCACGATCGCCAGCCACGGGTCGTTGACCAGGAACGCGCCTCCGACGTTGATCATCTGACCCCAGTCGGGCGTCGGCACCTGAGCTCCCAGTCCGAGGAAGGAGAGCGTCGCCTCAGCGAGGATGGCGAAGCCGGCCGAAAGAGAGATCTGGACGATGATCGGGTTCAGCAGGTTGGGGATCAGGTGCTTCAGCACGATGCGAAGCGGTGAAGCGCCGATGGAGCGGGTCGCGATGATGAAGTCCTGGTGCTTGAGCTGGAGGACGACCCCACGCACGAGCCTCGCGTAGGCCGGGATGGCCACGATGCCGATGGCGATCATCGCGTTGCGCAGACCCGGGCCCAGAGCGGCCACGATGCCGATCGCGAGAATGAGGCCTGGAAATGCGAGGAGGGCATCGACCACACGCATCAAGAGCAGGTCGGCGATGCCGCCCGCGTAGCCGCTGACCAGGCCGATCAGGCCGCCTCCGACCAGACCGACGCCCACCGCCACGAACGCCACCGGGAGCGAAACTCGCGCGCCCCACAAGACCCGGCTGAAGAGATCCCGGCCCAGCTCGTCCGTCCCCAGGAGGTGACCGGGTCTGAGGGGCGGCAGGTAGGCGTTGTCTGCGCTCACCGCCAGTGGATCGTGCGGCGAGATGATCGGGGCGAGGAGCGCGACGAGAAACAAGATCGCCAGCAGCGCCGCCGCGGCGGCGACACGGCGGTGCGTGCGCACGACGCTGAGGACCGCGAGTGGCGTGCGCTGGGTCGGGGTTTGCGCCGCGACGATCGCGGGTGCATTGCTCATGCGTACGAGATCCTCGGGTCGAGCCACGCGTATGCCAGGTCGACCAGCAGGTTGGCGACCATGTAGGAGAAGGCGGCGACCAGGACGATCCCCTGCACCACGGTGTAGTCGCGGTTGAAGATGGACTCCACGGCCAGCCTGCCCACGCCCGGCCAGGTGAACACCGTCTCGGTGACGACGGCGCCCTCGATGACCCCGCCGATCTGCAGTCCGACGATCGTGACCACCGGGATCAGGGCGTTCTTGAGCGCGTGGATGAAGACGACCCGCCGCCCCCCGGCCCCCTTCGCCCGCGCCGTCCTGACGAAGTCCTGATTGAGCACCTCGATCATCGACGAACGGGTGAAGCGCATGTTGATGGCGGCGCCGGCCGTGCCCAGTGCGATGGCCGGGAGCAGCACGTGTCTCAGGCTTTCCAGCGGGTCGGTCGTGAACGGCACGTAGCCGCCGAATGGAAACCAGCGCAGCGTGACCGACATGAGGAAGATGAGGACGATGCCGATGAAGAAGTTCGGGATCGACACGCCGGCCACCGTGAAGCCCGTCGCCAGCTGGTCCGTAAGCGACCCGCGGCGGACGGCGGCGATGGTTCCAAGCGGGATAGCCACCAGCAGCGACCAGACCAGCGCGACGATCCCCAGCTCCAGCGTGGCCGGCAGTCGCTCCACGATGGCCTGCGCCACGGGTTCGTGAGTGGTGATCGACCGTCCCCAATCGCCATGCACGAGGTGGTTGACCCAGATCGCGTACTGGACGTAAAGAGGCTTGTCGAGGCCCAGTTGCTGGTGGATCGCCGCGATCGCCTGGGGCGAGCGGTCCTCGCCCAGGATGATCAGGGCAGGATCGCCGGGGCTGAGGTGGATGAGCATGAAGACGCCGACCGTGACGAGGAACGCCACCGGCGCCATCAGGAGCAGGCGCCGGAGGACGTAGGCGGTCACGCCTCGCCCCCCGGCGCCCGGTCACGCAAGTGGACTAGCCCTTCCAGACCTCCGCCATCCGGATCATCAGGTCGGGATAGAGCGTGAAGTTGTGGATCTTGGTATCTGTGATCTGAGCGCTGACGCCAAACGTGGTGAAGACGTAGGGCGCGTCCGTGACGATCTGCTTCTGCGCGTTGACGTAGTCCGTCTTGCGCTTGGCCTGATCGGCCGTGGTCCGAGCGTCGTCGAGCCAGCCGTCGACCTGCGCGTTGCTGTACACGCTGTCGTTGAAGCTGCCGCCGGTGTGCCACCACGCGTACATGTTGCCGTCGGGGTCGATACGGCCGGACCAGCCGACGAAGCAAGCCTCGAACTGGTGGTTGGCGCACTCCTGCTGGTAGGCCGCGAACTCCTCGGTCTGGATCTTCATCGTGATTCCGGCCTGGGCGAGCTCCGACTGCAGCAGCTGCGCCTCCTGCTGGTTCACAGGATCGGATGTCGTCTTCAAGGTGAAGGTGAAGCCGGTCGCAAGCGACTTCGCTTTTGCCGCGTCAGCGTGGTCGTAGATCTTCTCGGTCGGGTCGAAGGCCCAGCTCGACGGTGGGATCGGCCCGTAGCCCACGACGCCGATGTTGAAGTTGATGTCCTTCAGCACTGCGTAGCGGTCGATCGCGGTGGCGACCGCCTGCCGCTTGGCCACATCGTTGAACGGCGCAGCGCCGGTGTTGAGCTCGAAGCCGTTGAAGCCGATGGCCGGCACGTCCTTGTAGATGAAGCTGGAGTCCGCCTTGACCGACGCCACGTCCTTCGCGGCGATGATGCGCGCGATGTCGATGTCTCCCGTCTTCAGCGCCGAGAGGATGGCGTTGACGTCGGGGATGGCGCGGTACGTGAGGCCGTCGAGGTAGGGCAGACCCGGCTTCCAGTAGCTCGGGTTCTTCTTCAGCGTCAGGTGGTCGTTGCGCTTCCACTCGACGAACTCGAATGGACCGCTGCCCGCGCCCATCGGCGCGAGGGAGAAGTTGGCGCCGCCTCTGGTCACGGCGTCCATGGACAGCATCATCCCCGCGCGGTCGACCAGCGTCGCCAACAGGGTGGCGTCAGGTTTGGCCAGGTGGAAGATCACGTGCGTGTCGTCGCTCACCTCGACGCTCTTCACGCTGCGGAGGTCTGACTTGCGCCGGGAGTTGCTCCCGGTCTGATACCGCTCGATGTTGGCCTTGACCGACGCGCCGTTGAATGGCGTGCCGTCGTGGTATTTCACCCCGGAGCGGAGCGTGAACTTGTAGTTCATCGGGTCCGAGGTGTCCCACTGCGTGACAAGGCCCGGCTTGATGGTCAGGGATGGGTCGATGGTGAACAGCGAGTCGTACATGTTGTAGAAGACCTCGCGCTCGACCAGGAGCGACGAGTTCATCGGGTCGAGGGTGGCGAGCTCGCTTTCCAGGGCGATGGTGGCCGTCCCGCCGGCCTTCGGGCTCGCGGCAGCCGAGCCGCCGCCCCCTCCGCCGCCGCCACCACAGGCGGCCAGCACAAAGAGGCAAACGAAGCCGACGGCGACTCGTCTCATCTTCAGGTCCTCCCCCGCAGCACGAATCGAACGAAGAGCCACTAGATTAGGCGTTTCGGAGCGTGCCGCTGTCAACTTGCAGTTGGCGCGGCCCTCAGTCGGCGACGCTCAGCTTTTCGAGGACCTGGTCGAACACCTCCCGCGGCTGCGCGCCTACGACCAGGTACCGCCGGGCGAAGACGTGGGCGGGGATGGCGTCGATGCCGACCGAGCTCGCCACGCGCCGGTGCTCGTCGATGACCGCGGCGTAGCGGTCCTCCTCGATCGCCTGGCGCAGCTCCCGCCCGTCCAGGCCGGCAGACTCTCCGATCCGGACCAGGTCGTCGACGTCCTCGAGCTTGCCGGTCAGCTCCCAGTGGGCGCGCAGCAGCGCGTGGTGCATGTCGTCGAACTTTCCGTGCTCGCGCGCGAACTCCGCGGCCCCCAGCGCGCGGCGGGAGTTGATGATCACGTCCCGCGTCTCCATCTTCAGGCCCACCGACTCCGCGACCGACTGCAGGTGCTCGCGCATCCGCTCCGAGCGTCCGCGTCCGAAATAGGCCTCTCGCGGAATGCCCTCGACCGGCGCCTCGGGGTGCAGCTCGAACGGCAGCCATGTGACCCTGACCTTGCCTTCGCGCTCGAGCTCGTCGACCCGGACCGAGTCGATGTAGCACCAGGGTCAAACGTAGTCCGAGAAGATCACCAGGTCCACGGGATCCATGGAGTTCCCCCTAAGCATCCCTTAATCGACCGGTGGCAGAATGGGGTCGAGGGTGGAAGGGGCACCCGCGTCGCCGCTCCCCGACCCGACAAGCGGCTCGGGTCGCGGGTCTACTGAAGTTCAGGAGGTATGCAAATGGCAGACGCGAAGACGTTCGTCGTGAATGCCCCGGCCTGGATCGACCTGTCGACCAAGGATCCGGCGGCGGCTCGCGACTACTACTCGAAGCTGTTCGGCTGGAAGGCCGAGCCAGAGAAAGACCCCGCGGCCGGCGGTTACGCGATCGCGCGGCTTGGCGGCCAGGACGTTGCCGGCATCGGCGGCCTGCAGGATCCGAGCGGCCCGTCGGCGTGGATGGTGTACATCGGCACGCGCGACGCGGACGCGACGGCCAAGAAGATCCAGGCCGAGGGCGGCACGATCGTGGCGCCGCCTTTCGACGTCATGGACGTCGGCCGCATGGCGGTGTTCCAGGACCCGACCGGCGCGTTCATC
>DASSLL010000070.1:0-23476 GCA_035689485.1 Candidatus Dormiibacterota bacterium
GATGGGAAAGAAGGCATCTTCTGTTCCGGGACTATCTGCGCGCTAACGAAACCGCTCGGTTCATGTACTCAAAAGCAAAGGTCGAGGCCGCCGAACTTCGGCGCGACGATCGAGTCGCCTACGCGGATGCGAAGACTGAAGTAATCAACCGGCTAGTGGCCCTAGCCGAGACATGGGCGCTTGACACCGGTTGGCGACCCCGAAGGTCGGGGCACCTTACCGCAAATAACTGCGGTAAGTTTGCGGTAAGGTCGCCATCGAGCCCAGCTCACGCTGGCCCGAAGGGCCGATTTTGAACTCGAAATTTGGCTCCGGGACAGGGACTCGAACCCTGAACCTTGCGGTTAACAGCCGCCTGCTCTACCGGTTGAGCTATCCCGGAACAGACCTCGAATTCTAGGAGATGCAGTCGGCGTCCCTCCGCCGCGAGATACGCCACAATCGCCGCCAGTGCGCGTATCCCCGATACGCACGGCGCGCCTCGAGCTGATCGCGTTCGACCCAAGGGCGGTCCGGGCCCTGATCGAGGGCGACCGTGCAAGCGCCGAGCGCATCGTCGGGATGAAACTCCCGCAGGAGTTCCCGAGTCCGGGCGACGTCGAAGGCTTCCTCGCCGTCCAGCTCCGCCGGATGGAAACCAGTCCCCGACGTCGTGCCTGGATGGCCCGACTCATGAGCTCGCGCGAGGGCGGCGAGGCGATTGCCATCGGCCACTGCGGCTTTCACGGACCGCCCGAGATCATCGGCCGTGCCGAGATCGGCTACTCCGTCTTCTCGAAGTTTCGCGGCAAGGGCTATGCGAAGGAAGCCGCCGGCGCGTTGGTCCGATGGGCATTCACACACGGTGAGCGGCAGGTCTACGCGAGCGTCTCGCCAGACAACGCTCCGTCGCTGGCCGTCGTGCGCAGTCTCGGCTTCAGGCAGGTCGGGACGCAGGAGGACGAGGTCGACGGCCTCGAGCTCGTGTTCGTTGTCGAGTCACCTTCGCCATGAACGCGTCGTGCGCGCGCTCGATCTCTCCCGCCACGGCGACCGCCGTCTCGACGAAAGCCGTCGCCGCCGGCGGCCGGTAGCGGTCGCGATGCGCAACGATCACCAGCACCCGCGGCGGCACCGGCTCCTCCAGCGGCAGCACACGGACCTTCGGGTCGGTCTCGTCCACCGCCAGCAGCGGCGAGAGCGAAAAGCCCAGCCCTGACGCCACCATCGCCTGCACGGTCCCGTTGTCCGTCGACCGGAACACGACCCGCGGCCGGACCCCACGACCCAGCAGGAACTCCTCCGCGCTGTCCCCCCGCGTCCCGTGCCTGTAGGCGACCATCGGCACCGCGGCCAGGTCCGTAGCGCGCGGGCGAATGCGCGCGAGGGGTGAGCCGGCGGCGGCGACGATGACGTACGGGTCGCTCATCAGCCGCCGGACCTCGAACGGCCCGGACGCGATGGGCTCGATCGCGAAGCTCAGGTCGGTGTCGCCCCGCTCGACGGCGGAGACGAGGTCGTTGTCATACGTCGACTCGGTGACCTGCACGTCGACCCGCGGCCACCGCGCGCGAAAGCGCCGGACGACCTCGGGCAGCACCTTGTTGGCCACGCTCTGATAGATCCCGACGCGAAGGCTCCCCGCGTGGCCCGCGGCATAAGCGCGGAAGTCGGCCTCGGCCGCGCGCAGCCGCGCCTCGATCGCCTCCGCGTGGCTGAGCAGCACCCGTCCGGCGTCGGTGAGCGTCACGGTCCGGCGGCCCCGCGAGCGCTCCACCAGCCGCTCGCCGACCAGCGCCTCGAGGCCGGTGATGTGGTCGCTGACCGTGGAGAGCGACGAGCTCAGCTCCTCCGACGCCGCCCAGAAGGTGCCGGTCTCGGCGACCGCGCGCAAAGCCCGCAGATGCTTGAGTTCGACGCTGTGCCAATTATCCGACACAGCGAAATATTACGACGAAGATTCGTGTTGCTTCGGAGTTTCGACAGGGGAACAATACAGGCATGGGTTTCGTCTACATGGCTCTGATCATCCTGGCCTTCGACGTGCTCGTCGCGCTTTTCGGGGTCGACTCGCGGCCGACCGACGCGAACCGGCCGACCCGCTGGCTGTTCCCGGCAGACCCGAGGGACTGGCGCTAGGCGCGTCGGAAGCGGAACCACGCCGCGGCGGCGCGGTTCATCGCCGATGTGCCGGTCGACACGGGCCGCGTATCGACGGGCCGCCACTCGCCCCCCAGCTGCTCCTGCAGCTCGGCCTCTGTCACGCCTCGGGTCACCGGCGGCAGCGGCCGAGTGAAGCCCATGAGCAGCAGCGTCGCTCCAGGGCCCGCGACCGAGTTGACGCCGCGGGCGTAGGCGCTGCGCTCCGAGGGGTTGAGCCCGTGATAGCACCCGAAGTCGAAGACCAGCGAATACCCCGGCTCGAGATGGAGTGCGTCCAGCCGTGTCACGTCGCCCTCGCGGAAGTCGATGGCGACGCCGGCCTTCTCGGCGCGGCGGCGCGCCAGACGCGTGGCGAGGGGAACGTTTTCCACCGCCGTGACCTGCCAGCCGTGAGCGACCATGAAGATCGCCTTGCCGCCCTTGCCGGCGCCCATGTCCAGCGCACGACCCGCGGGGAGCGCCTCCGGACCGGAGATGACCTGGATCAGCTCGGACGGAATCTCGCCGTCCCAGGGCGTGAAGCCCAAGCGGTACATGACGCGATAGGCCAGGCTCACGCCGCCATCTTCTTCTCCCTGCCGCCGGCCTGAGGGGCGAGCGCGATCACGCCCGCCCCCCCGTTCCGGCTTGCGGTCAGGACCCCGCTGCCAGCGCGGCCGCCTCGTCGATCAGGCTCTGCGCCTGGGCGATCCATGACTTCGCGTCCGACTCCTTGATCATCTGTCCGTCGAACGCCGCCCCATCGAGCGCGGACGAGATCTTCAGGGCCAGCGCGTCGCGCTGCGCGGTGAGGTTCTGAATCGAAGTCTCGGTCGAGCCGTAGACCGAGTCGTCGGTGCTCACGATTCCCCTGGTCGACGCCGTCAGGGTGTCCAGGCCGAACTGTCCGAACGGAGCGTTGAGCTGCTCGTAGACGTTGGCCAGGTCCGAGGTCGTGTTCCGGTGCTCGAACAGCGTCTGCGGGATGGCGTGCTTGTCCATCACCTCGGTGATGACGCGGCCGTCGTGCCGGTAGTCGTCTTTGAGCCCCAGCAGCGCCAGCATCGTCGGCCGCACGTTGGTGTGATCCGACCACGTCGTGGTGTCGATGCCGTTGTTGAGGACCCCGGGGCCCACCCAACCCACCCACGTGGTGGCGATCTCCGGCTGAATGTCGCCGTGGTTCCACGCAAAGTGGTAGTCGATGCACGGGTTGCTGCCGCATGACGGAATCGCCGTTCCGGTACCGGTGGCCGTCATGAAGAAATCCGGGTTGCCGAACGCGGTGAAGCTCGGGCTTCGGGCGGGGTCGGAGTTCTGCATGTGCAGCGTCTGTTGCTCGACCCGGTCCGCCATCTGCTCGATGACCGCCGTCGGGTCGGGGCTGAGGTAGGGGTCGACCGCGGTCATCCCGGCAACCCTGCGCTCGAGCGCGCGGAGGGTCGGGTCGGTGCGGCCGGGGTTGCCGTTGACGTAGAACGTCGGCGCGTCGTCGCTGTGGACGGAGAACGTCGAGTTACCAAGCTTCGTCCTGAGGTTCAGGTTGACCTCGCCGATCTGGTTCGAGGGACACGCCGGCGTCGTCGTCCAGGAGCAGTTGGTGTGCGAGTAGGCAAGCGATCCATCCGGCTGCGGCGCACCAATGCCGCCGACGAAGTGGTCGCCCTCGTCCACGGTGAACATGAAGAGCGTGTTCGACTGGTTGATGCCGTCGTCGTTCAGGCGCTGGAAGAAGGCAGCGAACGCGTCGTCGTATGCCTTGAGCTGCGCCCTGTAGTCGGCCTCGCCCGGCCCCGAGGCGCGCGGGAAGCCTGGGTTGAACGGCGCCGGGAACGCCGCCGTGTGGTTGTCGTGAGCGTCTGAGATGTACCCCCAGGTGACCGGGATGCCGGCCTCCTGCATCGAGGCGAGGTAGCCGAGCGTGTTCTTGGCGAACGCGCCGTCGAAGCCCGGGAAGCCGCACTGGCCGTAGGGATCGGTCACGTGCTGGCCCTCGGTGTTGTTGACGCAGGGCCCGCCTGCGATCGCCGGGTCGACGTACTTCGCGCCGTACAGCGCCTGGTAGCCGAGGTAACCGCCCGGCTCGTCCGGAAGCCTGTCGGGGCGTGAGTTGGCGACATTGGTCGCGTTCGCGGCGCAGATGCTGCCGACGCGCAGAGCGCAGTGGACCGCGATGCCGACGAAGTCGGTCAGCGCCCTGGCGGCTAGAGGAGTACCCGAAGGCGCCGCGTTAGACGTCGCAGCCTCGGTCCATTCCGGGGATCCTGTGCCGAACGCCTCGCTCATGTCGCCGAACGGTCCGGTGCCGGTGTTCTCGAGCTCGATGTTGGCGAGCGAGATGGAGCCGAAGTCGCACCCCGCGCGCGTGAACGGCACCCACGGCGCCGGCGTGTTCTTCTGGCCGTCGGTGATCATGTTGGGCAGCGGGTCCCTCACGCCGGTCGAGTCGTCGACCAGGTCGGTCCAGTACTTGAACGCGGAGCTGAACGCCGGAGTGGTGCTGGGCGGCGGCGGAAAGTAGCCGTAGCTGTTGGAGACCGTGATGCCATGGCGGTCGGGGTACAGGCCGGTCTGGGTCGACAGGATGCCTCCGGCCGTGTGCGAGATGAGGATGGTGTGGTCGTTGGTCAGCAGGGTCCCGTTCTGGGTGATGAAGTTGAGCAGGTGCGGCATCTGCTCCAGGTCGGACGCGACGCTGGAGTTGTCACGCGCGTAGTGCGTGTTGTCGAACTGCAGGTAGACGACGTGCTTGATGGCGCTGTTCGCCGGGCTCAGCTGGCATCCGGTCGATGCAGCCGCCGGTGGAGAGGCGCCGGCCGATCCGGTCCCCAACACGGCGAGCACGATCGCCAGGACTCCTGACAGCGCGGGCAAGCGCAATCGCTTCATGGCTGTCCACTCCTCAACCGCAAACCCCTGGCGCCTCCCCGGCGCCCCTGAAGGGAACCTTAACGCGAGCCGTGGAACCGCGCAATCAAGGCCCGCAAAGACTCGGGCAGGTACTCGAAATCAGGTACCGGCCGCGTGGGTTTTCAGGTGTTTCCAGCCTTTTGACCAGCCCTCCTCGATTCCTAGCCTTCTCTCAACGGCTCGCCCCGAGCGGCCGAAATCAAAGACGGAGAGGAGACACTGAAGTGGAAGCAAGGGCAACGATCAACGGAGCGTCCGTCTCGAAGACGTTCGTCGCCGCCATCCTCGTGCTCGTGGCCATGGGCCTCGGCGCGATGGGCGGATACGCCGTGAAGGGCCTCGGAGCCAACGCGGCGTCGACGACCTCGATCAGCGACGTCCACCCGGCCGCCGGCACCGTCCTGCGCCAGGACAACCCGCCGCGGCAGAGCGGCGACACCTCGGCCGTCCGCGCGATCCGCGGCGGCTCGCACGGCGACCACGGCGACCTTCCCTAGGACGAGCCCGGACGCACCCCGCATCCCCAAGGTGCGCCACATCGCGGAGAGAGGAAGTCCCCCCTTCCTCTCTCCCTTTTGCGTTCCTGACGGATCGTCGAATCGCGGTCGGACTCGGGCAAGATACAGCGGTGGCGACGGCCGTTCGCCCGAACCTGCCCACTCACCTCACCGCGTTCGTCGGACGCGAGGCGGACCTGCATTCGCTCCGCTCCCTCTTGCGGTCGTCGCGCCTGGTCACGCTGACCGGAACCGGCGGCGCCGGCAAGAGCCGGCTCGCCGCCGAGGCCGCGCGCACGAGCAGCGCCGCCTGGCCGGACGGCGTCTTCTGGGTCGAGCTCGCCGATGAGAGCCACGTCTCGGCCGCGGTCGTCCGGCGGCTCGAGCTGCCCGGTCGCGGCGCGCCCGCCGAGGTGGCGGCGTCGTGGCTCGAGTCGCGGCAGGCGCTCCTCATCCTCGACAACTGCGAGCACGTCATCGCCGAAAGCGCGAGCTTCAGCCAGCTTCTGCTGCAGCGCTGTCCGGGGCTCACCATCCTGGCCACGAGCCGCGAGCCGCTCGGGGTGCCGGGCGAATCGCGGTGGCCGGTGTCGCCGCTCGGCGACCCGGACGCGCTCAGCCTGTTCGAGGTCCGGGCGAGGCTCGTCCTCCCCGATTTCAAGGTCGGTGCCCCCAACCGTCCGTCGGTGGTCGCCATCTGCGACCGCCTGGACCGGCTTCCCCTCGCCATCGAGATGGCCGCGGCCCGGCTCGACCTCATGTCGGAGCACGAGCTCCTCGCGAATCTCAACGATCGATTTCGGATCCTCGCGTCGGGGGCGCGGACCGTGCCGGAGCGCCAGCAGACGATGGCCGCGGCCATCGACTGGAGCTACCGCTTGCTGACCCCGGACGAAGCGCGGCTCTTCCGGCGCCTGGCCGTGTTCCAGGGAGGCTTCACCTTGGAGGCCGCTTGGACCGTCGGCGCCAACGGGGACACCCTGGCCCTGCTGAACGGCCTGGTCCATAAGTCCATGGTGGTCGCCGACCGCCTCGAGGACGGCAGCACGCGGTACCGCCTGCTCGAGTCACACCACGACTTCGCGCAGGAGAAGCTGCTCGAGTCCGGCGAGTCCGACGCGATTCGGCGCCGGCACTACCAGTATTTCCGGTCCCAGAGGTGGAAGCCGCGCGACTCACCCAATTTCTGGGCGGCGCTGGCATGGGCGCGGGACCACGTCGAGGACGCCGGGCTTGCACTCGCCGTGCAGCTTGCCGAGTCGGAGTTTTCCGACCAGGCCCGGATGGGCGCGCTGCTCATGGACCGTCTGGCGCTCGCGCCCCTGGGCGATGCCACGCGGGTGGGCGGCCTGAACCTCGCGGGCCGCCTGGCCTCGAGGCAGGCCGACCACGCGACGGGACGCAGGCTCGCGGACGAGAGCATCGCGCTGGCGCGCGAGCTTCGGGACGCCGAGCTCCTCGCCAACGCGCTGCGCGGCGCAGGCGTGGTGTATCACGCGTCGGGCGAGCTGGACGTCGCCAGGCGCATGTACGACGAGGCTCTCGAGCTGCTCCAGGGCGTCGCAGACCGCACGCTGGCGGTGGACGTCCAGAACCAGATCGGCCTCATCGCCAACGAGCGAGGCGAGTTCGCCCAGGCCGTCGAGATCCTCAACGAGTGCGTGGCCTTCAGCCGGTCGAAGGGCGACACGGGCCCGCTCGAGCGCTACCTGGAGAGCTTCGCCAACGCGCAGTTCGGCCTGGGGGACGTCGACGGCGCCGCGGCAAGCTGGTCGGAGGCCCTGGCGATCTGCCGCGAACGCAACGACCCCTTCGGCCAGATCTGGTCGCTCGGGGGGCTGGCGCTGGTGGCCGCGGCGCACAAGGACGACGAACGCGCGCTGCGGCTCGCGGCGCTGATCGATCGCATGTCTCGCGAGTTTTCGTTCAGCACGTGGTCGACGCGCGTGCGTCAGCTGCGCGACGCCACCGAGCGCATCCAGAAGAAGCTCGGTGAACGCAGAAGCGAGGCGATCTGGAAGGAAGGCCAGGAACTGAGCGACTCGCGCGGGCTCGAGTACGCGCTCGGAAGCGGGCAGCCCGCAGGCGCCGACGTCTCGAAGGACGCCGGCCCGTTGAGCCGCCGCGAGCGTGAAGTCGCGGCGATGGTCGCCGCCGGAATGACCAACAAAGAGATCGCGGCGCGGCTGTTCATCGCCGAGCGCACGGCGGAGGGCCATGTCGAGCGCATCCGCAACAAGCTGGGCGTGCGCTCACGAACCGAGGTTGCCACCTGGGCCGTCGCCCACGGGCTGGTGTCTCGCCGGCCTTGACAAGTCGTTAAGCCTGTGTAAGGTCTGAGCGGGTCCCGTGGCTTCTCGTTGGCGCGCCGGTTAGTGGGAGGGGAACTGCAATGGGTTCGGAATGGGAGCATGACGACTCGCATCTCGACCGAGACGGGGAGTCGGGAGTCGAAGCGATCGAAGCCGTACTCCGCAAACACGGCCTCAGCCTCGACAGGACGATCACCTCACGCGACCCGGGGGTCGACATGGCCCGTTACGAGCTGAGGAAGCCTCAGCCCGAAGGCTGGTTCTCGTGGCAGCTGCCGATCTACTACCGGTCCAAAGTGACGTTCTTCTTCCTGCAGACGGCTTTGCCCGGCACGGTCCTGCCAGTTCACCGCCACGACGTCGCCCAGTTTCGAATCGTTCTCTCAGGTGGACTGCTGTACCAGGGCATCGAGCTCAGGAGCGGGGATTGGATCTACACGCCGCCTGGCGCTGAGTACAGCCTGAGCGTCGCCACGAATCCGGGAGAGCCCTGCGTCATCCATTACGCGTACTGAGGCGTCGGGTCAGGCGGAGTGCGGCTGGAGCAGGTCTCCTATCGGGCCCTCGAACTTCGCCAGCTGCCGGTGGACCTCGATCACCTCGTCCGAGCTGATCGGGTCGGTGGGGTCGATGTCGGTGTGGTGCTCGGTCCACTCCACGCCGCATTCACAGCGGTGGAACATGAACCGGTCGTTGTGCGAGCGGTAGGTGTAGACGGCGGCGTCCTTGAGACGCCGGCCGCATGCGCACTTGCTCTTGTCCGATTCCAGCTTCGACCTTTGCACTGACGTAAACCTCGACCTGTATAACGATCCCGCTCAGATTTCGTTGCATCGTACTCCGGCGTCCGCGAAATGCAACGTCTAAAGAGTCTGTAAATTCTCGCCGCCGGCGTTGAGCTCCTGGAGCAGGCCGTCGAGGTTTCGCAGGCGGTCCTGGCGGGCGGCGTGCTCCAGCGACTGATACTGGGAAAGCAGGTCGACGAAGCCGTCGCCGACGTCGTAGCCGTGCTTCCGGAGGAGCTCCTTGCCCCGGTCGCCGAGGCGATCGACGACGTCCCGGACGCGGCTTTGGGCCGTGAAGGCGTCAGCCACTCGGCGCGGGAGGCGGCGGGGGCGGCGGCTCGAACTTCTTGAGCACGACGCGGTGGCCGTACCAGGTGCCTGGGACCCCGGCGGGCTCGTCTCCCTGGTAGGTGAGCTCGAGCGCCCAGACGCCGTTCACGGCAAGCGGCGCCAAGGTGAACCTGGTCCCGGCGTTCTGGGCTCGGAGTGAATTCACGAGCGCCACGCCGTACAGGACGAGCGTGCCCGGGAGGTTGATCGTGTTGATCCGCCCGCCCTCGCTCGAGCCGTCGACGCCGGACGTGTGCGAGCCGAGGGAGCGGGCCATTCGGCTGACTAGGTTATCGGCTTCCTCGTCTTGAGCGCCGTCAGGATGGCCTCGACCGTCGCCTCGTAGCCGAGCCGGCCGGTGTCGATGACCATGTCGTAGTGGGCTGGGTGGTTCCGGTCGTGGCCGTAGACCTGCTTGATGTACGAGGTCCAGTTCTCGTCGGTCTGTTTCAGGCGCTTGCGGGCCTCGTCCTCGGAGGTGATGTGGTAGCGCTCCATGATCGCCTTCACCCTGATCGGCTCGCCTGCGCGCAGGAAGACGTGGAGGGCGCCGGGGAAGCCGGACAGGATGTAGGCGCCCCCGCGGCCGACGATGACCACGTTGCCGGCGCGGGCCGCCTCCTGGATGACGTGCTGGGTAATGCCGAGGACCGCCTTGCGGGTGTCGAAGGTCGGCGCCGCGTTGGGCGGGTTCCAGGCGGTGGCCTCCGGCGGGATGAGCGGCTCGGTGCTCGCGCTGCCCAGCGCGACCAGCAGCCTGGCGAGAAGCGAGCCCGGCTGCTCGTCCTCGGCCTCGACCTCCTCCTTTGGCAGCTGGAGCCGGTGGGCGACCTGGTCGATGATGTTGGAGTCGAGGAAGTCGGCCTTCAGCTCCGTGGCGAGCATGCGGCCGACCGTCGCTCCGCCCGCCCCGAACTGCCGCCCGATCGTGATGACCGGCACGGCCTAATTGTCGGGCGAAATCGCTAAGGGCGCTTCAACGGGTGAAGCTCCTGCGGCGGCGGACCGGTACCGGCTCCGGCCGGTTGGCCGGGTCTCCGCCCCGGCCGACGAGAACCACGACCACCGCGGCTACGGCCAGGAGCGCGCCGCCCTCGATGAGGAGCGGGGTGTCGATGGGCAGGCTGGGCTCTTCGGTCGGGAGGTCGAAAGCGACAAGGCCGACCGTGCCCGGCCTCGTGTCCGGGCTGTAGACGATCAGCCGCGACTCGTCGAGCGCGGCCGAGTTGCCCTGCGCGTGCGTCTGGGCGCTGGCGATGAATCTGATCGGGTTGCCTCCGAGGATGCCCACAGCCGACGGGATCGAATCGGGCGTCCCGACCAGGAACCTGTCGGCGCCGGCGAAGTAGGTGACCACATCGCCGCCCTCGACCTGGCTGATCGGCTGCTGGTCGGCGGTGTTGCGGAGATTGATCCGCTGCACCCACAACCTGCAGGCGACCAGTGCCTGGTCCGTCTTGGGGTTGATGGCCATGCCGTTGGGGCTGCACTTGTCGCCGAGGGCGACCTCGTTCTTCACGGCTCCCGTCGTCGGGTCGACGACGAACATCGAGTTCGACCCTGGGCTGGTCACGTAAAGGAGGTGATCGACCGGGTTGTAGCGCGGCTGCTCGATGCCGGTGGCGGCGAGCTTGATGACGTTCTTGACGTTGCCCGTGACGGCGTCGATGCGCGCGACGCTGTTGTCGGAGACGCCCGCGAACACCTCTTGCGTCGAGGGCGAGTAGTCGATCAGGTCGACGGTCTTGCCGCCGGCGGGCGCCTGCTTTATGACCTTCTCGGATTCGTCGATGATCGCCAGCGAGCCGTCGGCGAGGCCGACGAAGATGCGCTTCACGTCGGGCGCGTAGACCAGGCCGTTCGGGCTGGAGCCCAGGGGGATGGTGTGCGTGTACGTCGCGGGCGACGTCGTCAGATCGATCACGTCGACCCCGGAGTCGGTCCGGTCGGCGACGTAGAGGCGGTGCGCTTGCTGGTTGACGTCCATGGCGTCGAACGACGCGGCGCCCGGGAGGGTGGGGATCCGGACCTCGCTGTACGTGATGGGCGCGCCCCCGCCGACGGTGCAGGCGGCCAGGAGA
The DNA here is from genome assembly GCA_035689485.1 of Candidatus Dormiibacterota bacterium. Classification (GTDB taxonomy): domain Bacteria; phylum Chloroflexota; class Dormibacteria; order Dormibacterales; family Dormibacteraceae; genus 40CM-4-65-16. Next base: position 11,037 of record DASSLL010000070.1, read on the forward strand.
AGGAAGCTGAAGAGGGCCGCCACACACTTCTTCACACGGCAGGAACGCATGAGAGTCTCCCTCTCCCCTCCGTGGGAGAGGGTCGGGGTGAGGGGCGAACTCTGGGGCGATGGTCGCGACCAACTCCCACTTCGCGACTTGCAGGTGGGCGAGAGTCGCGACTATCGCCCGCGGCGGCTATTCCAGGTAGTCGCGCAGCTTCTTCGACCGCGACGGGTGGCGGAGCTTGCGCAGCGCCTTCGCCTCGATCTGCCGGATCCGCTCCCGGGTGACCCCGAACCGCTTCCCCACCTCTTCCAGGGTCCGCTGGTGGCCGTCGATCAGCCCGAACCGCAGCTGCAGCACGCGCCGCTCGCGCGGGGTGAGCGTGTCGAGCACGTCCTCCACCTCGGAGTGCAGCATCGTCAGCGACGCCGCGTCCGACGGTGAGACCGCCTCGCGGTCCTCGACGAAGTCGCCGAGGTGCGAGTCCTCCTCTTCGCCGATGGGCGTTTCCAGAGAGACCGGGTCCTGCGAGACCTTCACGATCTCCCGCACCTTCTCCGGCGTGATGCCCATCTCCTCGCCGATCTCGTCGTCCGACGGCTCGCGCCCCAGCTCCTGCAGCAGGCGGCGCGACACGCGCACGAGCTTGTTGATCGTCTCGACCATGTGCACCGGGATGCGGATCGTCCGCGCCTGGTCGGCGATGGCGCGGGTGATGGCCTGCCGGATCCACCACGTCGCGTAGGTCGAGAACTTGTAGCCCTTGTGGTAGTCGAACTTCTCGACCGCGCGGATCAGGCCCATGTTCCCTTCCTGGATGAGGTCGAGGAACGACATGCCGCGGCCGATGTACTTCTTAGCGATCGACACGACCAATCGCAGGTTGGCCTCGGTCAGGCGCTGCTTCGCCTCGTACGCCCGCTCATAGCGCTCGGTCAGCCGGTAGCGCGCGATGCGGTACTGCTCCAGCGCCTCCGCGCGCACGCGCGGGCGCGCGCCGTTCACCAGCCGCTTGCGCTCCGCGGCCGCGGCGTCGGCCAGCATCGCCAGCTTGGCCAGGTCGCCGAGACCGATGAGCTCCTGCGCGATGTGCTGCTGCTGTCCCTTGCGCTTGACCGTGCCCAGGCGCTCGATGACCTCCGGCAGCAGCTCGTCGACGGAACGCTGCCGGCCGTCGACCTCCTCGGTCACGCTCAGCGTCTTCATCGCGTCGTGCAGCGGCTTGGCCTCGATCGCCTGCGCCAGCTCGACCTCGTCATTGGCGGTGAGCAGCGAGACGCGGCCGATCTCCTTCAGGTACATGCGCACAGGGTCGTCGAGGGAGACCGAGTCCATCATCTCGATGTCGAGCAGCATCTCGTCGTCGATCTGCTCGACCTCTTCGAAATCCTTCTCGCCGTCCGTGACCTCGATGCCGATCTCTTTGAAGGCGGCGAAGATGCGGAAGATCTGGTCCGGCTCGGCGTCGATCTCCGGAAAACCCTGGAGGACGTCGTCTGGCGTCAGGTAGCCCTGCTCTTTGCCTTTGATGATGAGCTGCTCGGCGACAGCCATCAGCTCGTCTTCGAACTTCTGCTCCGGCTTGTCCGCGACCTTCCCGGACTTGGCGGGCTTGGCGTTGTTGTTGTTCGTCTTGCCCGCCGAAGGCGTAACTTTGGCCGCCACCGGTGTGACCTTGGCCGGCGCCGCCTTGGCCACGACAGGCTTGCTCAGAGTCGCCTTGGCGGGCGGCTGCTTCACTACGCGCGCGATGTCTGGCCTCTCCTTTCCATGTCGGTGATGGCGCGGGCGAGCTCCCTGGCTTCGGCTTCCAACCGCGCGACCCTCTCCGAGTCCCGACCCCTCTCGGCTTCGGAAAGCTCGCGAATTATGCCACTGTGCATACCCTTCATGTGCTCCAGGCGGATTCTGTCGGCCAGCTCGACGGCCACCTCGTCGTCCACGCTCGGCGGCGGCGCCGCCCATGCTCGTCTGATCAGGTCCTGCTCCTCGGGGGGATAAGAGTTCAACTCGGACTCGAGCCCGCCGGCGCCTCCGCGCTCGTAGCTCCCCAGCATACGTACGAAAACTCCGCGGTCGTCTTCGTCCAGCTCGCCGGCGGTCAGCTTGGTCTGCAATTTCTCGAGCGCCGCCGGCCGGACGGCTAGCAACTGTACGAGATATCGGCTCGGGGTCATCTTCTTGCCGGGCGCCCTGACCGGGGCGCCGTTGGCGGCTTTCGGCCTCGCTCCGGATGCCGGCTCCGGCTCAGGCTCGTTCAGGAGCAGGTGGCGTGAGATCCCGGTCTTACGCTCGGCCAGCTCGGCGTAGGTGTCGTGGAGGCTCGCCGGGAACTGGCGGATGTACTCGCGGATCCGCGCGCCCACGGCCTCGAGCTGGTTGGGGTTGCTCGGGTTCAGGCCGACGGCGAAGAAGTCGATGGCGGCGTCGATCGTGGCGGGCGCCCTTTCCGCCAGCGCCTGCCAGCGCTGCGCCGCCTCGGCGCCGCCGGCGCGCAGGAACTCGTCCGGGTCCTTGCCGTCGGGCACCGTCGCCCAGCGCGTGCGCATGCCCTGCCGCGCCGCCAGGTAGGCCGCCTTCATGGCCGCCTCGAGACCCGCGCGGTCGGAGTCGAAGACGAGCAGCAGCTCATCCGTGAAGCGCTTGAGCAGGCGCACCTGGTCCTCGGTCAGCGCCGTGCCCGACGCGGCGACGGCATTGGTCACGCCGAACTGATGGCCGGTGATGACGTCGAACTGGCCCTCCATCAGGACGGCGTGGCCGTGCCTGGCGATCTCATCCCGCGCGAGATCGAGGCCGAAGATCACCCTCCCCTTTATATAGACGGGCGTGTCGCGTGAGTTGATGTACTTCCGCTGCTCGTCCTGGCGGACCGTCCGCGCGGTGAAGGCGAGGGTCTGGCCGCGCTCGTCGCGGATGGGGATGACCAGGCGCTCGGCGAAGAAGTCGGTCCCGTCGCGTCGCATCAACCCCGCCTCCTCGGCGTCGACCAGCGACTTCTTCTTGGCGCGTAGGTACTCGGCGAAGCCTCGTCCGGCCGGTGCGTATCCGAGCTGGAACCGGCGCGCGGTCTCCTCGCCGACGTGTCGCGACTCGAGCAGCCTGCGGCCCGGCTCGCCTGCCGGCAGCTTCCACAGGACGTACTCGTAGTACTGGGCCGCGAGCTTGAGCACGTCGAGGATGCGCCGCCTCGCGTCGGCGCGCTCCTTCTGCTCGGGCGAGAGCTTCTTGAGCTCGACGCCCGCCCGCTCGGCCAGCAGCTGCAAGGCGCCGCGCTTGTCCGTCTTTTCGATCAGCTCGACGAAGGTGAAGACGTCGCCCGACCGCCCGCAGCCGAAGCAGTACCAGGACTGCATCTGCGGGTTCACCTTGAAGCTCGGGCTGTCCTCCTGGTGGAAGGGGCACAGGCCCCAGAGGTCCTTGTTCCTCTTGGTCAGGCGGACGTGCTCGGAGACGACCTTGATCAGGTCGACCCGCGACTTGACCTCCGCGAAGGCGTCATCGGACGTCTGGGTGGGCACGAGCCTATTGTGAGGGCGCCCGGCCGGTCGCGGGCGCCCCTTTACCTTTCCGCCTAGACGGCTGCAGCCGCAGGCACCGGCTCTTCGACCGGTTCGGCCACCCGCGGGACGGCTGCGGCGTGCTCCTCGACGCCCAGGTCGCTCAGACCGATCCTCGCGTGCAGCCACCGCAGCGGCCGCGGAGCCCACCAGTTGACGGTGCCGAGCAGCCGCATGACGGCGGGCACGACGAGCGAGCGCACGATCGTGGCGTCGATCGCGACCGCGATCGCGAGGCCGACGCCGATCGCCTTGATGATCACGACCTCGGCCAGGCCAAAGGACATGAACACCGCGAACATGATCGCCGCCGCGCCGGTGATGAGCCGGCCCGTCCTCTCGAGACCGTTGGCGACCGCGGCCGTGTTGTTTCCGGTGCGCACGTACTCCTCGTGGATGCGGCTCACCAGCAGCACCTCGTAGTCCATCGACAGGCCGAAGACGATGGAGAACAGGATCACCGGGATGCTCGGATCCAGCGACTGCGGCGTGAAGTTGCCGAACAAGCTCGCCAGGTGGCCCTGCTGGAAGATGTAGACCAGCGCGCCGAACGACGCGCCGATGGAGAGGAAGTTGAGCACCACCGCCTTGAACGGCAGCACCAGCGACCCGGTCTGCAGGAACAGCAGGATGTAGGTGACCAGCACGACCACGCCGACGGCGAGAGGCGTGCGGTCGACGATGAACCTGATGACGTCGATGTCGACGGCGGTCTGGCCGCCGATCAACACCTGGCCGCCGTCGCCGACCCCCTGGTCGGCGCGCATCGCCTTGACGATGTTGCGGGCTGCGTCGGAGCTGTCGACGGCGTTGCTCGTCGCCGTGATGAGCACGATGTGCTTGCCGACGTGTCCGGCCACCATCTGCTGCGCGAGCGGGGGCAGCTTGCTCTGGTCGCCGAGGTACATCTGCTCGTAGTCGTACAGGCCGAGCTTCGGCCCCAGGTCGTAGATCGAGGTGGTGTGCAGGATGCCGGGGATCGAGGCGATCCGCCGGTCGAGCGCGTACTGCGCCGCGATCCGGTCTCTGGTCAGCGGCTGCCCGTCGGGGTAGTTGACGACGATGTCGAACGTCGTCTCGTCCTGGCCCGGGAAGTCGGCGACCAGGCGGTCATAGCCCTGGCGCGCCTCGAGGTGCGAAGGCAGCATGTCGACGTCGCCGTTGGCCATGCGCAGGGAGAAGAACGGAATGGCGGCGACGACGAGGAACGTCACGGTCGGCGCCAGCACGATGAGCGGACGCTTCATCACCCAGTTGGCAAGACCGCTCCAGAATCCGCGCCCGGGACGCGCGGACGCGCCCCGCCCGAATCGCCCTCCGAGGCCGACCAGGATGAGGAGCGCCTCCAACGCCAAGAAGACAAGGCCCACCTGGAACATGGACGGCTGCCCCTGCAGATACAGCGTGAACGCGGCCACGGTGGGCAGGAGCAACAGCAGCACAAGGCTCCACACGATGCTCTGGGCCCGGCCGGACGCCGGCCGCCAGTTGACGCGCGGGCCGAGGATGGACAGCATCGCCGGCAGGAAGGTCAGGCCGTACACGACCGCGATGCCGATCACCATCGCGCCCGCCGCGCCCATCGAGGCCATGAACGTGCCCTGGTAGAAGAGCATCGCCGAGATGCCGACGGCCGCGGTCAGGCCGGAGAAGGTGATGGCCCGGCCCGCCGTCGCCATCGACTTGGCGATCGCGTCCTCGCGGCTCTGGCCCCTGGCCAGCTCGTCGCGAAAACGGTTGACCACGAACAGCGAGTAGTCGATCGACACGCCGAGGCCGATGAGGCTGACGATGTTGGTCGCGTACTGCGAGACGTCGGTGAAGCGGTTGAGGAAGTACATGGCGCCGAGGCCGCCGACGATGGTCAGCAGGCCGACGCCGAGCGGCAGCCCGGCGGCGATGACCGTGGCGAAGATGAGGAGCAGCAGCAGCAGCGTGATCGGCAGGGAGACGAACTCCGCGCGCTGGAGGTCGCTTTCCAGGGTCGTGTTGAAGGCTTTGTTGATGGGTACGAAGCCGGTGCCCGTCACCGTCAGCGTCGATGGCAACGCGGCGTTGATCTCGTCGTGGATCGACGTGTAGTCCTTCCATGCCTGCTGCCCCGTGGAGTTGATCTCCACCAGGACGAGGGCCTCGTGGCCGTCGCGCGAGGTGAGGCTCGACGCCGCCTGCGCGGGGACGTTGTAGGGAGATGTGAAGCTGACGACGCGCGAGTCGCTGTGAAGCGGGGCGAGCGCGGCCAGGACCGCGTCCTTGTATGACGGGTCCGGCACCTGCGCCGTGTCGCTCTTGAAGATGAAGTCGACGGTCGAGGTGGCGGCCTTCGTCGACGTGCTGTTGAACTCGCTGTTCATGAGGCGGTAGGCCTGGAAGGCCTCGAGGTTGCTGGTGAGCGGCCCTCCGCTCAGCAGCGTGCCGCCCTGGAGGAGGCTGACCAGCGAGACGCCGAGCAACGCCGCGGAAAAGATCAGCGTCGCCCAGCGGAACCTGTAGACGAATCGACCCCAGCTCGCGAACAACTTCCTGCCTCCTACGCTTCGTGCGCCGCCACGGTTTGGGCGGAGGGATATACAGCCGAAAGTGACATTGCGGCCAGCGTGTCGATGGCCTCGTCGGTGTCGAACCGCGGGTCGACCAGGCCCTGGATCATGATCCCCAGCACCGCCGCCCAGACCACGCTCGCGATGCCGCGGGCCCGGGCAGGATCCAGGTCTCGCTCCTTCAGCACCTGGCCGGCGAGCTCCGTGATGTGCGTCCGCTCGCCGGCGATGAAGTCGCGCACGCCGGCGCCGATGACGTCGTCGTGCAGGCTCACGCCCATGAGCTGGACGTAGAGGGCGTTGGCGCGGCGGCTCTCGGGGTCGCGGAGCATCGCCTTGGTCTGCTCGAACGCCTGCAGCGCGCCCGCCTCGCCCGCGGTGCCGAACTCGACCTTCTCGCACACGAACTCGAGCACCGCCAGCACGAGCTGCTGTTTGGACTTGAAGTAGTAGTGGACGAGGCCGCCGGCGACGCCCGCTTGCTCGGCGATGTCCTTGATCGAGGTGTTCTCGTAACCCTGGCGGGCAAGGACGTCGAAAGCAGCCTGGAGGATCTTTTCGCGGCTCTTGGTTGGGTGGTCAGTCAACATTGATTGGGTATTCAATCAAACCGACTGGGCGGCTGTCAAGGGGCTCGGCGGCCGTAGCCGCGACTAACGCCCCTCGGCGGCACGGATGAGGTCGCGCAAGGACTGCTCGGGTCCCCGACGGATCTCCCGCCCCGCGACCAGCTGGACGAATCGACCCCGCCACCCGGGCGGGAGCGTGAAGTCTCAATTGAACCGGACGAGGGTCCCGCCGTCCTTCGTCTGCGTCAGCGTCAGGTGCTCGTGGTTCGTCAGCCCGAGCGGCAGGTGGACGAACAGGTCGAGCCAGCGGTGCTGAGGGTCCATGTCGCGGACGTCGATGCGTACCGGCCAGTCGCGCCCCAACCGCGCCGCCAGCATGATCACCTGACCGGGACGGACCTCGCCTGGGGGATCTGCGGAGACGAAGCGAGCGTCCGTCCACTCGCCGAACCGCTCGGGCGTGGTCAGGACGCTCCAGAACCGCTCCGGCGGCGCCTTCGAGGTCGCCGCCGGACAGACGTTGACGATCACGGTGCGGAGCTTAGACCGCAACCTCGTGATCACCCCACGAAATCTTCGATTTCGCGGGGACCCCGAAAGGCGGCGCGGTGGTCTCATCGGAGAGCACCTTGCCGTCCTTCAGGCGGATGACGCGGTCGGTCTTGGCGGCCAGGTCCATGTCGTGCGTGACGATGACGAAGGTCACGCCGTGCTGGACGTTCATGCGCCGCATGATCGCGGCGAGCTGGTCGCTCGTCTCGGTGTCGACGGCCCCTGTCGGTTCGTCGGCCAGCACAAGCGAGGGCCAGTTGACCAGGGACCGCGCGATGGCCACGCGCTGCTGCTCGCCTCCCGACAGCTGGTCGGGACGGTGGTGCATCCGGCCGGCGAGGCCGACCTCCCCGAGCAGCGTCTGCGCCCACTGCCGGTCGCCTTTCGCCTTGCGCGCGTAGCGCAGGGGCAGCATCACGTTCTCCAGCGCCGTCATCGTCGGCAGGAGGTTGTACTCCTGGAAGATGAAACCGACCTTCTCGCTACGCAGCTGCGCGCGCCGGTTGTCCTTCAGGCGCACGGTGTCGACACCGTCGATCGCGATCACGCCGGCGGTCGGCTTCAGCAGCAGGCCGAGACTGTCGAGCATCGTGGTCTTGCCCGAGCCCGAGCGGCCGACGACCGCCACGAACTCGCCCTGCTCGATGCTCAGCGTCACGCCGTCGAGCGCGCGCACCACGCCGCTCTTGCCCTGCCGGTAGTGCTTCGTGAGGTTGCTGATCTCAATCATCTGAATCTCTCCTTCTACTGAGCGCGCAGCGCGGTGACGGGGTCGAGCCGCGACGCACGGAACGCGGGGATGATGCCGGCAACCGTGCCGAGGAAGAGGGCGAACGCAACGCACAGGACCGCGAGCCCGGGGGTGATGAGAAAGATGGAGCCCTGCGTCGAGGCCAGAGAAGCGTTGACGGCGACGGCCACGAGCGCGCCGAGTCCGAAGCCGACGAGGCCACCGAGGAGGCCGATGAAGCTCGACTCGAGCACGAACTCGCGCATCACGGCGCCGGTGGTCGCGCCGAGCGCCTTCTTGAGGCCGATCTCGCGCACGCGCTCGCTGACGGCCATGATCATCGTGTTGATCACGGCCAGGCCGCCGATGATCAACGCCAGCAGCGCGGCCGCGGTCGTGATCTCGGTGAACAGCGCGCCGCCCGCGAGCAGCGCGGCCACGATCTTGCTCGGCTTCTGCGCCTTCACGCCCGACACCTCGGCGTTGATGCGGTCCGCCAGCTGGTCGAGGTTGGTGCCCGGCGTGCCGTAGACGTCGAAGCCGGCGGCGTACTTGCTCGCGTCGAAGTTGGCCTGCAGAGCCACTGGCAGCTGCTCCTTGAAGAGCTGCTGCGCATCGGCGAGCGTGACGTAGGCGCCGGTGTCCGGCTCGGTCAACGTGGCGTTGAGGATGCCGGCGACGCTGTATGTGTGCTGGACGAAATCTGGCTGCGCGTCGGCCGGCTTGACGGGCAGGACGATGGTGTCGCCGACTTTCTTGTGGAACTCCCGGGCGAAGCTCGAGCCGAGAACGACCTGGCCGTCGCCCGTGACGTCACCGCCCGTGGCGAACGTGGTCTTCAGGCCCGAGTACTGGTTCTCCGCCGGGTCGTAGCTGGCGATGAAGTCGGGCAGCCCGAAGTTGACGACGTTCAGAGCGCCCGGCTTGGCCGCGACGGTGATGGTCGGGAACACGTGCGCCACGCCGGGCACCGCCTCGAGCTCGCTCTGCTTGGAGAGCGGAAGCACCGCGCCGCCGGTCACGCCGTTGGAGTTGGCGTCGGCGACGGGGACGTAGCCCGCGTAGTACCTGGCGCCACCGTCGAGAAGGGCGTTGAAGTTGTTGGCGAGGGCGCCCATGGTTGTCAGGGCGAGGATCCCGATCACGATGCCGCTGATGGTGAGAAAGCTGCGCAGCTTCCTCCGTGTCAGGTTCCGAACTATCTCTTTCACTTCTCTCCTCTCTTGTTGTTTGCTGATTTCCGCGGTGGTGTCAGCGTCGCGCGAGGGAGGCTTCGGAACCAGTCGCGCCGGTCACGACGCGAGGCTGAGTCGGGTCAGGCGATGTCCGTGACGGATGTCAGGGTTGGGACCTGACGCAGGCTGCGGATCGGGGAGAAGATGCTCGGCAGCGCCGCGGTCAGACAGACGATCACACCGGCGGCGATCGCTGCGCGCAGCCCGAGCGACTGACCTATGGCGCCGCCGATCAGGGAACCGCTCACCTGGGCGGCGCCCACGAGCACGAAGATGCCCGACTGGACGCGGCCGAGCAGCCGGTCTGGCGTCACCGCCTGGCGGATCGCCTGCTGATTGACGTTGTAGACCATCAGCGAGCAGCCCAGGACGACGGCGAAGGCCAGCAGCACAGGCAGGACGAGGCTCCGCGGCGAGTAGGCAGCGACCAGCCAACCCGACTGCCCGATCACGAAAAGCGCCGCCCCCACCGCCATCACGGGCCCCAGCCACCCACGCTTCACGAGAGGTCCGGCGACCCGAGCACCCAGCAGTGAGCTGACTCCGCCCGTCGCGAACACGAGGCCGAGTTGAGCGGGGGTGACGCCGACCTGGGTGACGAAGTACAACACGATCACCGCGAGGGTCATGTTGATGCCGCCGTTGCTGAGCAGGATCGTCAACGTGATCGCGCGCACCAACGGCTGGCGCCACAGCCAGGACTGGCCTTCGACCGCGTCGGTGACGTGGCGCCGGCCCGCCGACCCTGGCATTGCTTCCTCGACCCGCGCCCACGCCGAAGTTGCGGCGCCGACGACGAACGAGAGCGCGTCGAAAGCGATCGCGATCGGTGCCGTGAGGAGCTGGATGGCGGCGCCGGCGAGCCCCGGCCCGAGCAGGTTGGTCACCGTCAGGCTCAGCTGGATTCGCGTGTTGGCCTCGACCAGCCGCTCCCGGCCCGCGATCGTCGGCACGAACGCCGCCTGGGCGATGCCCTGCAGAGTGGCCGCAAGTCCGGCCGCGAACGAGACCAGGAAGAGCTGGCCGAGTGAGAGGACATGGATCAGCGCGGCGAGCGGGATCGTGGCCAGCGCCGCGGCGCTCAAGCACTGCGCCCAGATCAGCAACGGCTTGCGCCGGGTGCGGTCGACCCAAACGCCCGCGGGGATTCCTACGAGCAGCGCGGGAGCAAAGCGAAGCGCTCCGAGCACGCCCATCTCGAAAGCGTTCGCATGCAGGGTCACCGCCGCGGCGATGGGCAGCGCCAGCTGCGTGAACTGGTTCCCCAGCAGCGAGACGCTCTGCCCCAACCAGAACTTGACGAACTCGCGGCTGAGGCCTTTGCTTACAGCCACCCCTTTTCTTCAGCGATTCTCGCGGCTTCGACACGGTTCCGGGCGTTGAGCTTCTGGATCGCGATCGACAGGTGATTGCGCACCGTGCCGTTCGTCAGGTGCAGAGAGCGGGCGATCTCCTCCACGCTCGCCCCGCGCGTCGACATGGCGAGCACGTCTCGCTCGCGCGGCGTCAGAGGGCTCGATCCCTCGGCCAGCGCGGCGACCGCAAGCTGCGAGTCGATGACCTTCTCCCCCTTCGCGGTGCGTCGGATCGCCGACGCAAGCTGGTCGGGCGGGGCGTCTTTGAGCAGGAACCCCGAGATCCCGGCGTCGACGGCTTTGCGCAGGTAGCCAGGGCGGCCGAACACGGTCAGGATCAGGACACGGCAGGCCGGCAGTTGCTTCCGGAGCTCTCCGGCCGCGGCAATCCCGTCCTTGCCCGGCATCTCGATGTCGAGCAGAGCAACGTCGGGCTTCGAACGCAGCGCCTCGTCGAGGACGCGATCGCCGCGGTCGACCTGGGCCACCACCTCGATGTCCTCCTCCGTCGCGAGCAGTGCAGCGAGCGCGCCGCGGATCATCGCCTGGTCCTCGGCGATGAGGACCCTGATCAAGAGGCCTGAGGCACGGACACCTGGAGGTGCATGCCGCCGCCGTTCTCGGAGCCCACGCGCAGCGTGCCTCCGACCAGATCGACGCGCTCTTTCATGCCGGCGAGCCCACTTCCGCCGTCGAAGGACGTCGCGCCGCGGCCGTCGTCCATGACCTCGAGCCTTGCCTCGCCGCCCGCCCGGGTGAGCCGGACCTCGCACCGCTTGGCGCCGCTGTGCTTCACCACGTTGGTGACCGCCTCTCGCAGACACCATGCGAGGACGCCGTCCTGCTCGGGGGGCAGCGCGCCGAGCGTGTCCTCCACCTTCATGCCGATGCCCGCCGAGCGCAAAGCCGTGCGGGCGCTCGAAATTTCTGCCTGGAGCGTCGCCTGACGGTAGCCGCTGACCGTCTCCCGCACGTCGTTGAGCGACTTGCGCGCCACCTGGGCGATGTCACGGACCTCGTGCCGCAGGGATTCGTCGGCGTCGGCGGGAAGCTGCTTGGCCACGAGCTCGCTCTTCAGCACCAGCACCGAGAGGTTCTGCCCCAGCACGTCGTGCAGGTCACGGGCGAAGCGGAGACGCTCCTCCGTCACCGCCAGGTGGGCCAGCTGCTCCCGCGCCGCGACGAGCTGCGTGTACGACTGCCAGAAGAGTCTTACCCCGATGGCCAGGACGCCGACAAGCGCGCTGTTGAACAGAAGGTTGAAGGCGACCGGCGCCGGCGTGAGCCGCACGACGCTCAGCGCGATCTGAAGCGCAACCAGCGCCAGCAGAGCCCAGAGAACCTGGCGCAGCGGGAACACGATGCCCGCGGCCATGAACGAGAAGACCAGGAAGCTCGTCTCGGGCGAGGGCGAGATCAGGGTGAACAGCGTGAGGAAGACGGTGATGCCGACCAGCCCGAGCACCGCGCCCGTCTGATCCCGCCCGATCGCGCGCAGCCAGAGCCACGCCCACACGCTGCCCCACGCGGCGAAGGCGAAGACGAGACCCAGATTGACGACGTTGATCCCGGTGAGCAGGATCGACACGGCGGTCGGAACCGCGAGCACGAACCACGCGGTCATGAACCAGCGGGCGATTCGCTCCCAGCGGTCGAGATTCGCCATCGTTCGCAGCTTATGCCCCGAGCCCGCGCGGCGGGAAGTGACGGCGGCGCGGGCGCCGACCATGACGAATGTCAGGTCGGGTTGTGGACCAGCCCTCCCTCTCGGCTCCACGCGTAGTCGCGGACGGTGTGGCAGACCTGGACCCAGTACGAGTCGTAGTACGCCTCGCGGGCCCGCTTCTGCGTCTCGACGTGGTCGGGCTGCAGACGCCATGCCTTGAGCGTCTCCTCCGACTCGAAGCGGGCGAC
>DASSLL010000071.1:0-3470 GCA_035689485.1 Candidatus Dormiibacterota bacterium
AAGCCGCCGCCTAGAGTGGGCGGGTGAGCAAGATGCAGCGCAACCCCGACAATGTCCACCCGCCCGTCGGTTTCTACACCCACCAGGTCGAGGTCGACGGGTCACCCCGCTGGCTCGCCGTCTCCGGCCAGGTGGGCCGCACTCCTGACGGCCGGGTGCCCGACGACCCCATCGAGCAGCTCGAGCTCGCGTTGGAGAACATCCGGCGGAACCTCGAGGCCGCCGGTATGGCGATCGACGACATCGTGAAGATCAACTGGTACCTCGTGGGCGACATCGACGCGGGCGCCCGCCGCGACGTGGTGGGGGCGTGGCTCGGCGGCCACACGCCGGCATCGACGCTTGTGTACGTCGCGCGCCTTGTCTCCCCCGAGTACAGGGTCGAGGTCGAGGCCTGGGCCTGCCGCGCTTGACCACTCGACACCCGCGTCAGGGGTTGATTACGCTGGCGTCAACGTCATGGGCAGCGCTGACGACGTCTATTTCGCGGTCCCCGGCGTGGCCACAGTCCGCTGGGACGAGGCGCATCAGACGGTCTTCGTCGAGTGGGACGGGTGGGCGAACTCCGCCGAGTTCGGCGCCCTCCTCGACGCCGAGGTGAGGGCGCTGGAGGAGCACGGCGGCTCCTGCCTCCTGGCCGACTGCCGGCGCCAGCGCGTGCTCAACCCGGCCGACCAGGAGCGCGCGGACCGCGAGTGGATGCCGCGCGCCATCATGGCGGGCCTGAAGCGGTTCGCGATCGTGCTCCCGGAGAGCGACATGGCGGCCGGCCACCTGAAGGAACGCCTGGGCAAGGTGCCGAAGACCGCCATGCACATCGCGTATTTCGCCTCGGTCGAAGAAGCGCGGGAGTGGCTCGCCGGCTAACAAAGGCGAGGCCCTCGCTCTTCGACCTCAACGTCGAGAAGATCCTCGACCACTGGGGCCTGCCCGAGGCCGTGCGCGAGGTCATCGCCAACGCGCTCGACGAGCAGGCGCTGACCAGGACCGCGGAGCCGGAGATCGTGAAGCGCCGAGACGGCTGGCACGTGACCGATTTCGGCCGCGGACTGCACTACCAGCACCTGACGCAAAACGAGAACCCGGAGAAGCGCCGCCACCCCGATGCGGTGGTCGGCAAGTTCGGCGTCGGTCTGAAGGACGCCCTCGCGACGTTCCACCGCCGCGGGGTGGAGCTCGAGGTCCGCAGCCCCCACGCCGACATCACGCTGCAGCGGGCGGCCAAGAGCAACTTCGCCGACGTCAAAACGCTGCACGCTGCCATCACGCCGCCGTCGCAGCCCAAGCGCCACGGCACCGACTTCGTGCTCCGTGGTCTCTCCGACGCCGATATGGCCGCGGCCAGGGACTACTTCCTGCGCTTTGCCGGTGACGAGGAGCTCGAGCGCACCGACCTGGGCGGCATCCTGCGCCGCCGCGAGGGCGAGCCTGCGCGGATCTACGTCAAAGGCGTCCGCGTCGCCGTCGAGGACAACTTCCTCTTCTCCTACAACATCACCTCGACCACTGCGCAGCTGCAGCGCGCCCTCAACCGCGAAAGGACGAACGTCGGCCGCTCCGCGTACCAGGACCGCGTGAAGGCGATCCTGCTCAAGGCCCGCTCGGCCGCGGTGGTGGACGAGCTCGCGAAGGATCTGCCGCGCATCCAGCAGGGCACCAACCACGACGAGATCAACTGGATCGAGGTGCAGGAGCAGGCGGTGCGCATCCTCGCCGCGCGCGGCAAGACGCTCTTCGTGACCTCGCAGCAGATGCTGACCATGGGCGCGACTGTGCAGGAGGCGAGGCAGGACGGCTACAGGCTCGTCTTCATCCCGGACAAGATGCTCGCCCGCCTGTCGGGGCTGCGCGACATCAACGGCAACCCGATCCTCGACCTGAGCGGCTTCATCAAGGTGTGGAACGCGTCGTTCGTGTACGAGCTCGTCGACGTCGCCAGGCTGACGAAGAAGGAGCGCGACGCCTGGTCGATCCTGCCGAGGCTGCTCGAGCTCGCGGGCGACCATGCACGCCGCGTGAAGGAGGTGCAGATCTCGGCCACCATGCGCCTCGACGAGGGCGCCTACGAGACAGAGGGCGTGTGGGACGCACCCAACATCGTCGTCAAGCGCTCTGTGCTCGACTCACGCCGCCACTTCGCGCGCGTCGTGCTCCACGAGATCGCGCACGCCAGCTCGAACGCGAACCACGGCAGCCTGCAGTTCATGGCCGCGATCGACGACCTCGCGGGCATCGCCGCGGTGGCGGCTGCCGCCACCAGCGGTTCCTAGCGGGCCTGCTGCTCCTCCAGCTCGTGCCGGCGCTTCATCCAGAAGTCGAGGCGGTGGCGGAAGCGTTCGACCTGGGACGCCAGCACCGGGAGGTTGGTCTCCTCGGCTTCCTTGCGCGCGTCCTCCGGCATGTTCGGGATCGTGTGCGCCAGGACGTCCATCAGCTCCTGCTCGAGCTCGACCAGGTGGCTGTAGACCGCGATCCAGTGCCTGGCGCTCTCCAGCGACTGAGTCCTCGGATCTTCACCAGATATCGGGCGCTCGAGGTCGGCGCCTTCCCATGCGGCCCCCGCAGCCTCCTCTTTCTTGGAGGCCATACCTTCATTGTGATACTCGCCCAGTGACAAATCATGTCCTTTTCTGTCGCGGCTCATCTGGGTGCCCTGTGTTAGCAAACGCGATCCTGTCGCGCACCACCCGGGCTCTACCGAGCAGGCGCGAACGCTGGACCGCGTCCTCGCCGAACCGGTCGCGAATTGCGTCGACGGCGGCCTCGAGGCGCTGATTCTTGGGTGCGGCGCCAACCGAGGAGAAAAGGTCGAGCTGACCCGCATCACCGTCGACCAGTCCTGACATGCCCACGCCGAGAGTCCCGACCGTGAGTCGGCGGTCGCGCGCGTCGAGCAGTTTGAGCGCGGCCTGGTAGATCTCGTCGCCCGTGGACACGGGCTCCGGCTGTCTTGCCTGCCGGGTGAAATGCCCGGGCTCCGGCCGGTACACGACGAGGACGGAGACGACCCACCCTCTGCGGTGGGCCGCCCGCAGCCTTCGCCCGACCATGTCGGAAAGGCGCATGAGCAGCTCCTCCAGGTCCCTCTGCGACGCCGTCGCGTGCGCCATCACGTGCGAGTGGCTGTAGCTCTTGCGCGCCGCGTGCTCGAAGCCGCCGACCTCGAACCCCCGCAGCCTCATGCTCCATCCCTTCGCGACCTCCTCGTGCATGCCCGCGAGCCGGAGCTTGGGTGTCGTTGCCCTGAGGAACTGGATCGGAGTCGTGATGCCTCCTCGGGCGAGGCGCCTGGCGGAGGCGTCGGCGATGCCGGAGAGGTCGGTGAGGCTGAGGGTCTCGAAGATGCTGACGAGGTTCGTGTGGTCGATGCGCCGCAGGCCGTCGCGCTTGTCGAGGTTGGAGGCTTGCTTGGCCATCCAGATGGAGGTCGACACGCCCACGGAGGCGGTGACGCACTCACCGATCTCTTC
>DASSLL010000072.1:0-47419 GCA_035689485.1 Candidatus Dormiibacterota bacterium
TCGAGCGATCGACGGTCCTGGCGACCGTCGTCGGAGGCCGCGTCGTCTACGAGGCTTAGGTCACTGACCGCCCGGCGCCGGCGCCGGCATCGGTGTGCGCGGCGCGGAGGTGGGTTCGGTGTGAATCGCGTGGCCGCGTCCGACCGCCCAGAACACGATGGCCACGACGATGAGGAAGGCGACGACCGCAAACGTGTACAGCTCGAACGTGGTGCGACTCACGCCTGATGCGTCGGCGTTCCACGACCCGGTCAAGAGTCCGGGCCACAGAGCGAACACGGTCGCCCCGATCACCCAGAACTCGGTGAGGATCACGCAGGCCCATGCCCCGGCCTGGCCGCCGGGGACGACGAACGGCCGCCGCACGTTCGGATACTTGCGGCGGAGGGTCAGGAGCGCCGGGAAGATGAGGATGTAGGAGAAGGTGGTGGTCGAGATCACCAGCCCGAGCACGGCCGCGAAGAAGCCGTGCAGTCCACCTTCCGTGACGAAGAAGGTGATGATCATAAAGATCGTCCCGATGATCCCGGAGAAGACGTTGACCACGATCGGCGTGCCGAAGCGCGAGGAGAAGTAGCCGAGCTGCTTAGGACCGGATCCGGCGAGGGCGCCGATGGCCATCAGCCGATCCGAGCCCATCAACCACGTGGTTCCGCTTGAGAGCAGTACGAAGACGAACGCGATCGCGGCCAGGTGGTTGAAGAACGGAGCCGCGCTGCCAAAGACGGTCTGGGAGCCGAACTGGTAAGCGTTGACGAATCCCGACACGTTGCTGAGCTGGCTCTGCGAGAGGATCAGCACGACGCCCAGGATCGGGATCGCGTAGCCGAGGAACGAGATCACGCCGGACGCGTAGACCGCGCGGGGGATGTCGCGCTGAGGGTTGTCCATCTCCTCGCTGGCGTTTGTCTGGAGCTCGAAGCCGATCCACTGGAACACGATCACGCCGACGACGCCGATGAGCACGGTCGCGTCGGTCGGGATGAACCCGCTGAACCCGCCGTGGAAGCCGCCCTTGAAACCGGCGATGACGACGATGATGGCGAAGAAGGCGAGCAGCGCCAGGCGCATCATTGCCCCGAGGTTGGGCACCCATTTCATGTAGCGCAGCGACAGGATGTTCATCGTCACGGCGACCCAGATGAAGAGAAGACCGAAGATCGTCTCCCCGACCTGGTTGCCCGTGATGCTG
This sequence comes from Candidatus Dormiibacterota bacterium, assembly GCA_035689485.1. Classification (GTDB taxonomy): domain Bacteria; phylum Chloroflexota; class Dormibacteria; order Dormibacterales; family Dormibacteraceae; genus 40CM-4-65-16. The sequence goes on from DASSLL010000072.1 coordinate 1,193, forward strand.
CTGCCCCAAAGGGCATCACTTGCGGCAATCGCGGTGGCGGTGAGAGTGCCGCCGAGCCAGATCGGGTTGCTCAGCCAGTAGAGGACGCCGACCACGGCGCCAGCAAAGTGGCCGTACGCGAGCCGGACCCAGTCGTAGGTCGCGCCTTCGGTCGGAAAGGCGGCGCCGAGCTCAGCGGTGATGAGGCCGTAAGGAATCAGGAACGTGACGCCCGAGACGATCAACCACAGGATCGCCTGGGCGCCGTACGACGACGATTGCCCGATGGTGTCGAGCGCGACGATCGCGCAGACGGTGAAGAAGATCATGTCGAAGCGGAAAAGCGACTTTTTGAGCTTGCGCTTCTCCGCCACAAGCTCCGCTACTGCGGCTGATTCCCCCATCTAAACCTCCCCAGGTTCAAACTGACGGGCGGCTGAAAATCGCGACAATTAGATGCCCGCGGCCCCCACCTGTCAAGGCGGGCTTTTGAGGAGGCACAAGCATGGCCACGACGAAGACCCGGGAAGTCCCTGCCGGGCGAGTCACGGAGCTGATCGGCGCCGAGGAAGATCGCTTCCGCAAGGCCCGGCCCCGATCTCACCAACTCTGGACCGAGGCGCAGACGGTGCTGGCGCGCGGCGTGCCCTCATCCTTCCAGGACGCCGCCCCCCACCCCATCTTCATCGAGCGCGGCAAGGGCAGCCGGGTGTGGGACGTCGACGGACACGAGTACGTGGACTTCCACAACGGCTTCGGCGTCATGGTCGTCGGCCATGCGCACCCCAGGATCGTCGAGGCGGTCAGCGGGCAGGTGCGGCACGGCTCTCACTTCGCCCAGCCGGTCGAGAACGCTGTCATCGTCGCCCGCGAGCTGGCACGGCGGTTCCACCAGCCGAAGTGGCGATTCACCAACTCGGGGACCGAGTCGACGCTCGACGCGGTCCGCATCGCCCGCGGCTTCACCGGCCGCGAACGCATCATCAAGATCGAGGCCTCGTATCACGGGCACCACGACTCGCTGATGGTCTCGGTCGAGCCGCCGCCCGAGCACATGGGCCCCGCGGACGACCCCAACTCCTTCCCTCAGAGCGAAGGCATCCCGGCCGCCATCGTCGAGCTCACGACGGTGGTGCCCTTCAACGACCTGGCGGCGCTGGAAAAGGCTTTCGCGAGGCACCCTGGCGAGGTGGCGGCCGTGATCGTCGAGCCGGCGATGATGAACGTCGGCATCGTCCTGCCCGACCAGGGATTTCTCGACCGGGTGAAGGAGATCGCGCACACCCACGGCGCGCTGCTGATCTTCGACGAGGTCAAGACCGGCGTCACCATCGCGCCGGGAGGAGCCACCGAGAGATTCCACATCACGCCCGACCTCGTCGCCCTGGCCAAGGCGATCGGGGGCGGTCTGCCGTGCGGCGCGGTGGGCGGGCGCGAGGACGTGATGGGCGTCGTCGAGGACAAGCGCGTCGCCCAGATGGGCACGTTCAACGGCAACCCGCTCACCATGGCCGCGTCACGGGTGACGCTGACGGAGATCCTCGACGCCCGCGCCTACGCGCACTTCGACGCCCTCGCCGAGACGCTGCAGGGCGGCCTTGACGACGCGATCGGCAGCTACGACCTGCCGTTCCACGTGATCACCCTCGCGGCGCGCGGCGGCGTGACGTATCGGGCCAAGCGCGTGCGCAACTATCGGGACTACCTCGAGATCGACAAGTCGTTCGCGTACTTGAGCTGGCTTTACCAGTCCAACCGCGGCGTGATCATGGCGCCGGGTGCGGAGGAGAACTGGACGCTTTCGGTGCAGCACTCGGTCGAGGACGTGCAGCGCTACGTGGACAACTTCGTCGAGATGGCCAAAGACCTCCGGCGCTGACGCCGGTTCGCGGTTGGGCGAGCTCGAAGGCCGCTAGGCCGCCTTCTCCGCGTAGGACCGGACCAGCTTGCCGAGCTCCTCGAGGCGGCGGAGCGCCGCGTCGCGACCGTCGGCCGGGACGTACCAGATGCAGCGCTCGATCCCGGCCTCGGCGCAGCGCTCGATCTCCTCGGGGGTCGCCTTGGGGTAATACGTGACGGGAATCCGGCCGCGCCCCGCCTCCATGGCCATGCGCTGCAGCTCGTCGATGCGGGTGAAGACGTCACCGCGGTTGGGCATCCAGCCGTCGGCGTAGCGCACGACCCTCTCGAGGGCCTTCGGCCCGCTGCCGCCGAGGATCACGGGCGGGTGCGGCTTCTGCAGCGGCTTCGGAAAGCTCCACATGGGGCCGAAGTCGACCATGTCCCCGTGGTACTCGGCGGGGTCGGTGGTCCAGATCGCCTTGATCGCCTCGGTCCTTTCCCGCAGCAGCTTCCAGCGCGTGGAGAAGTCGGTCCCGTGATCGGCCATCTCCTCGCGGTTCCAGCCGCCGCCGATGCCGAAGATGAACCGGCCGCCCGAGACGTGATCGAGGCTGGCCGTCTCCTTTGCGGTGTGGATCGGGTCACGCTCGATCAAGAGGCAGATGCCGGTGCCGACCTTGATGCGCTTGGTGGCGCAGGCCGCGGCCGTGAGAGCGACGAACGGGTCCAGCGTGTGCCAGTACGGCTTGGGCAGCTCGCCCCCGGCCGGGTATGGCGACCGGCGGCTGGTCGGGATGTGCGAATGTTCGGCGACCCACAGTGACTCGAAGCCCAGGTCTTCGGCCGCCGGACCGAGCTCGGTCATCGAGATCGCGTAGTCCGTGGGGAAGATCGCGACGCCGAACCTCACGCCTTCCATCGTAGGCGGCGTGCCTAGTACGCCAGGGCGAGCCTCCGCGCCATCCCGGCGCCGGCAGCGTCGTCGAGAGCCCTGAACAGGGCGTCTACCGCGCGCGCGTCCAGCCTCGATCCAGCCTCCGCCACCAGCACGCGGCGCGCCTCCGTCCGGGAGCAGGCATGGCGGTACGGACGGTCGGAGGTCAGCGCGTCGTACGTGTCCGCGACCGCCACGATGCGCGCCTCGACGGGTATCGCCTCGGCCTTCAGGCCGTAGGGGTAGCCGCTCCCGTCGAGCCGCTCGTGGTGGTAGAGCACCGCGAGCACCTCGCGACTCGACTGGCCGGCACGGTCGAGAAGGGTCAGGCCCATCTCCGGGTGCGTCCGCATCAGGTGCCATTCCGACTCGTCCAGCGGCGAGTGCTTCTCGAGCACCGCCTGCGGGATGCCGAGCTTGCCGATGTCGTGCATCAGGCCCGCGCGCGCCAGCACGCGCAGCTCTGAAGCGCTCATCGACATCTCCCGTCCGATGTTGACGCACAGTCGCGCGACCCGCAGGTTGTGGGCGCGAGACTCCCGGTCCTTGACCTTGAGGCCAAGGGTGACGACGGCGTCGAACCAACCCCTGATCTGCATCTGTACCGGCGCAGGCATCGGGACTTCCTCCCAGGCGCAGGTGTCCGTGCGGTTACTTACAAACGTCCAGATGCTCAACGGTCGGAAGTCGACTCCTGGTCGCCTACTCGGGGGCGGTTAGGCTATTTCTTGTAGCCGCAGCCGCTGCAGGGTACGCTATGCGCCGCCTTGAGTCAAAACCCGCCCGCCAGCGTGGCGCTCGGCCAGGTGTCGCCTGACGGTCAGTTCAGGTGGGACGGCGTGCAGTGGGTGCCCATCCCGCGGGGCGCGCGCGAACCGACCACCTGGACCCGACCGATGCAGATGGCGGCCGCCGCGGTCTTCGCCTTGACCGTGATCTACTCGCTGGTGAGCACGGCGATCTTCATCAACCACGATTCCATGCTGACGGTCATGCGGGCGCAGGGCAGCCTCGACAACCTGCCTGCCGGGACCGACGTCAACAACCTCGTCAACATCGCCATCTTCTTCGCCTGGGCCGTCGTCATCTTCATCTGCGTGCTGGAGGCGGTCGCGGCGGTCGGCAGCTACATGGGCTGGCGGTGGATGTTCTGGGCCGACCTCGTGCTCTTCGGTTTCGCCACGATCGGCGCGCTGCTCAACCTCGGCAACTTCGTGAACCCGAGGACGACCGAGGTGCCGGTCTGGGGCCTGGCGGTCACGGAGCTGCTCGACATCGCCGGCGCCGCCATGTTCGTGTGGATGATCGTCGGACTGATCAAGTACGGACCCTGGGCCCAGAAGCGCCCGGGGGCCTAGGGCTACTCGACCAGCTCCAGGCTCCGCGTTCCCGTGAGGTCGACCCAGTAGCGGCCGCGGCCGCGCACGATCCGCATCACCACCGCTTCGCAGCCGGGACACCGGACGACCGTCCCCGGCGCGTGGACGTACACGTGGAGGCGGCCCACCTCGTTGACGGCGCCGCACGAGTTGCACGTGCCGACGGCGGCGGTCATCTCCAGCGCGAAGATCTCTCGAAGCAGGCCGCCGATCGCGTTCCCGTCGAGCCGCATGTCCTCTGTCGTCGCCATCCTCATCCTCCAGGTGCGCCCGTCGGACCGAAGCGCTCGGTCTTGACCCAGGCGGGATCGTAGCCTGCGCTCACGAGCAGGTCGGCCGCGGCCTCGACGAAAGGCGTCGGACCGCAGACGAACACCGCCGGCGCCTGCTCCTTCGGCCACGCGACCTCGTTGATCATCTCCGCGTCGATGCGACGCGTGTATCCGTTCCAGCCGGCCGGCCTGTCGCGGGTGAGCGTGTGGAAGAGCGTGAAGCCGTCGGCGGCCGCGGCGAGGCCGTCCAGCTCCGCGCGGTAGACGATGTCGGCGGACGTGCGCCACGAGAACAGCCCACGCGCCGGCGTCCCTTTACCCGTGAGCTTGCGGTGCCGCAGCATGGCCATCAACGGCACCACGCCCGACCCGCCGCCCACGACGAGCAACGGCCTGGGGTCTTCTGCGCGCCAGACGAAATGGCCGCCGATGGGGCCGCGGAGCTCGATCCTGTCGCCGACCATGAGCTCGCCGACGAGGTACGGCGACACCTCGCCGTCGTCCAGACGCTCGACCGTCAGCTCGACCCGCGACTCCCCGGGTGGAGAGGCGATCGAGTAGCTCCGCTCGGCGACGTAGCCGTCCTCGGCGGTGAGACGCACGTCGACGTGCTGACCCGGCAGGTGGCCCGGCCAGCCGGGGACGTCGAACGCCAGGCTGGATACGCGGGCCGTCTCAGGCCGGAGCTCGACCAACGCCGCCTGAGTCCACGTGAGGGGCCCCCGCGAAATCAAGCCGCAGGACCCGCGAAGCGGCCAGATTTCGTGGGGATCTCTAGTCGCCCCAGTAACGCTGCTCGCGCCAAGGGTCGCCGTAGTTGTTGTAGCCGTTGGTCTCCCAGAAACCCGGATGGTCCTCGGGCTCCAGGCGAAGCTCCTTGATCCACTTGGCGCTCTTCCAGAAATACAGGTGAGGCACGAGCATGCGCGCCGGGCCGCCGTGCTCCGCCGGCAGCGGACCGCCGTCGTACTCGTAGACGATCCAGGCCTTGCCGTCCATCAGGTCCTGGAGCGGGAGGTTGGTCGTGTATCCGCCGTAGGAGATCTGCGTCGTGTGCTCGGCGGCCGTCTCGACGCCCTCCAGAAGCGTGTCGAGCGAAACGCCCTTCCACCGGCTGTCGAACTTCGACCACTTGGTGACGCAGTGGATGTCCTTGGTGATGGTCTCGCTGGGCAGCGCGACGAACTCTTTCCAGGACCACGTCTTCGGCTGGTCGATCTCGCCCGTGATGGAGAAGGTCCACCTGTCCAGTTCGATGCGCGGAGTCGGGCCGGCCGACAGGACCGGATAGTCGTGGACGAGGTACTGGCCGGGCGGCAGGCGGCCGCCCTCGGCGCTGTCGCGGCGCTTGCCGCGAAAACCGCGGCTCACGAACCCCATCCCGCGGGCAATTGTCGCGCCTTTTCCGTGACGATCGCATGACGGCTAGAAAGACAGCCGGGTCAGCCTCCACACTCTCCCGGGCGGGTACATCGGGTCGGCTGTGACCAGGGGGATGTCCTCGACGTAGTCGCCGAGCACCACGTGCTGGACGCCCTCGCGCGTGCCGGCCGGCACGGGATTGTCGAACACGACGGCGTTCGCCTGGAGCCGCTGCCGCACGACCATCTCCGGCCACTCGACCAGGTCGAGGTCGACGGTCGAGATCAGGTCGGTCGTGTCACCCCAGGGCGTCGTGTAGTTCGCGACCGCCTGGTTGCGCGCGATCACGCGCCGCACGTGCAGGACCTGCTTCATGGCGTCGATCAACGTGTGCGCGGCGTTGAACGCGAGGGCCAGCGTCGGCTGGCCCATGACGCATCCGTAGAGCGTGATCTGGTGGCCGTCGACCGTCGCCGTGGCCGCGTAGAGATAGTTGGCGCCGGTGTCCAGCCCGGACCCGGTCTTGATGCCGATGACGCCGCCCTTGCCCAGCTCGCCGTTGACGTTGATAACCGTCCCGGCCACGGGCAGATTCGCCTGCGGGCGCGCCACGACCTGAGCGAACACGTCGTTCTGCATCGCGACCATGCCGAGGGTCACGAGGTCGGTCGGCGTGCTCACGCTCGAGGCGGACGCGCCGGCGGGGTCGGCGAACTTCGTGTGCGCCAGGCGCAGCGCCGTCGCCTTGGCGTTCATTCTGGCCACGAACGCGTCCACCGAGCCCGCGTCCCAGCGCGCGATGGTCTCGGCCAGGTTGTTGGCCGACGGGATGAGCATGCCCTCCAGGAGCTGCAGCTCGGACAGCGATTCACCCGCCTCGACCTTCGCCACGGACTGTTGATCCTTCAGGTCCGATTGGTAGGACTGCACGTCGGCGTCGGTCATCACGACCGACGGCCCGTCGTCACCGAGCTTCAGCGGCTTGTCCTCCAGGACGACGACGGCGGTCATCACCTTGGCGACGCTGGCGGTGGGGATGGCGCGCTCGTTGCCCGAGCTCCCGATGAAGCCGAGCCCCGACACGGCGACCGCGGCCATGCCGGTCGACGGCCAGGGGAGCGACGGCGCCGTCCCCGGGGTCCGGTCCGTGCTCGGCAGCAGCGCGTTCGGCGTGGATGCCGGGATCGGCCGCAGGTAGTTCACCGCTCCCAGCGCGACCAGCACGAGCAGGACCGCGCCCCCCACACGCCACCGCACGACTCGAAAAGTTAACCGTTGCGCCGCGTGAGAGGCTCGACCAGCCGCACGGCGACGTAGGTCAGGAACGCCAGCGAGGTGATGAAAAAGCTGACGGGGTGCGGCGAGTAGAACGCGATGGCGAGCCCGAGCCACGTGAAGACGAGGGCGAGGCCGGCCCCGATCGCGATCGCGTACGGAGGATGCGCGGTGAAGCGAGTCGCGATGGCTGCAGGGGTGACGATCAAGGCGAAGATCAGCAGCACACCGACCACCTGCACGGCCTCGGTCACCGCCACCGCGAGGACGGCCATGAACGCGATGGACAGCGCGGTCACCGGCACGCCGCGTGCGGCGGCCAGCTCCTCGTCGACCGACGAGAACAGGAGCGGGCGGTAGATCGCGACGAGCGCCGCGATCGTGACCACGCCGGCCACCAGCGTGACGAGCACGTCGCGCGAGGTGATGCCGAGGATCTCGCCGAAGAGCAGCGCGTATGCCTCTGTTGCGTATCCCGTGTACAGCGAGATGAACAGGACGCCCAGGCCGAGAGTCCAGGCGAGAACGATGCCGATCGTCACGTCGCGGCCGCGCAGCCGGTTGCCGAGCGCGCCGATCACGCCGCCGCTGCCGAGGGTGAAGACCAGCAGACCCACCACGGGACTCAGTCCGAGCACCACGGCGCCGGCCGCGCCCGCGAAGCCGATGTGCGACAGCGCATGCGCGGCAAACGACGAGCCGCGCAGCACGACGAAATAGCCGATCGTGCCGGCGACGACCGCGACGATGGTCCCGGCCTCGAACGCATGGACCATGAACTCGTAGCGAAAGAGCTCAAACATGGGGATGCGCGATCTCCTCCTCCAGGCCGGCGACGAAGACGCGGCCCCGGCTGTCGCGCATCACCTCGACCGGCGCGCCATAGATCTCGCTGAGACGCTCGCTCGTGATGATGTCCTGCGGCCGTCCCATCGCCACCCGGCCGGCGGCGACGTAGACGACGTTGTCGATGTGCCGCAACAGCGGATTGACGTCGTGCGCGATGAGCAGCACCGTCAGCCGCCGGCGGCCGGCAACGTCGGCGATGAGCTGCACGATCGCGCCCTGGTTGCGGACGTCGAGGTACGAGAGCGGCTCGTCCATCAGCAAGAGGCGCGGGTCGCCGACCAGCGCCTGCGCCAGCAGCAGCCGCTGCTGCTCCCCGCCGGACAGGCGGCCGATGCGCTTGGTCGCGTACCCGCCGGCGCCGACAGCCTCGACGGCACGGTCGATGGCGCCGTGGTCGGTCCTGCCCACGATATCGACGCCCCACCGGTGACCGTCGAGCCCGAGGTGCACGAAGTCGCGTCCGCGGATGGAAACGTCCGGGTCGAAAACCGACCGCTGCGGGACGTATCCGATGCGAGAATCGCCCCTGCGCGGCGCCTGCCCCAGGACCTGGACGCTCCCCGACGCGGGCGATAGCAGACCCAGCACGAGGCGCAGCAGCGTCGTCTTGCCCGAGCCGTTCGGGCCCAGGACCGCGGTGAACGACCCCGCCGGGATGTCGAAGGAGGCGTCGGTCCACACCGCCCGGCCGCCGTAGCGTGCGGTCGCGCCTCGAAACGAAACGGCGTCGTCGCTCACAGCGCCGCCTCGAGCGCCCGCAGCTGCTGCAGCTGCCATTCCTCGAAGCTGAGGCCGGGCGGCGAGATCGTCTCCGATGCGCCCACGGTCGGGATGTGTTGCGACTGCGCCAGCGCTTTGATGTTGGCCGTCACGGCGTTGATCGTCTGCGGGTTGTAGACGAGCACCTGGATGCGGCGGTTTCCTATCTGGTCCTGGAACAGGGCGACGCTCGAGGCCGGCGGGTCGGTGCCCTGGGCGACCGCATTCATGAACGCGGGCGGGGTCGTCAGGTCCAGTCCCAGCGCGTCCGCCATGTAGACGAAGACGTTCTCGGTCGAACCGACCGCCATCCCGGAGTGCTGCCGCCGGATGGCGGCGACCTCGTCCAGGTACGGTTGCAGCGCCACCGCCAGCGCCGAGCGCCGGGCGTCGAAGTACCCCGCGTCGGCAGCGTCGATGGCCTTGTACTCGGCGGTGATCCTGTCCGCGACCGACACGACGTACGCGGGGCTGTACCAGAAGTGCGGGTTGTCGCCCCGTCTCTTGCCGAGCAGCGTGGCGACGTTCACCACGCGACGGCCGCTCGCCGGGTTGGCGTCGAGCAGCTTCTGCCCCCAATCGTCGTAGCCGGCGCCGTTGAGGATGACGAGTCCGGCATCCGCGAATGCGCGCGCGTCGGCGATGCTGCTCTCGTACTCGTGCGGGTCGGCGTTGGGGTCGGTGACGACGCTCTGCACGCTGGCCCTGGAGCCTCCGAGCTGGCCCGCGAGGCTGCCCCAGAAGTTCTCCGCGGCGACGACGGGGATCGTGTTCGGCGCTGGTGGTCGCCCCGGCGCGCAGCCGCACAGAAGCCATACGACGGAGACGCCCGCCACCAGTCGGCGCATTATGCAAAGTGATTGTACAAGTCGATTGCGCAAGTCGCCTGCGCGTAGACTTCGAGGCATGGCGCGGCCCAGCCCGGTCAGCGATCAGGTCAGGGTGCTGTTCGAGACCGAATCCAAGCACCTCTGGTCGATCGACGAGCTCCATGCGGCCGTCGTCGAGTCGCTGGGAGCCGCGGACTACTCGACCGTCTTCCGGGCTGTCTCCGGGATGGAGAAGGAGGGCTTCATCCAGCGCATCGACCTGGGTGACGGCAAGGTGCACTTCGAGCTGACGGAAGACCACCACGAGCACATCCGCTGTGACGGGTGCGGGCGCGTGGTCGAGGTGCCGGGTTGCGTCCTCGACGACGCCGCGGCGTCGGTGCGGAACAGCACCGGCTTCACGGTGACCAGCCACCAGCTCCTCTTCACGGGCGTCTGCCCCGAGTGCGCCGCTAAGTAGCCTTCGAGCGCAGGCGAAGCAGGCCGGCCAGCGGCAGCAGCAGCCCGCCCTGGACGAGCAGGGACAGCACGACCATCCCATACGCCACGACCGAAACCTGCGCCGGGACCTGCGGATACTGCGCGACCGACAGCGCCAGCGCGACCGACAGCGCGCCGCGGATGCCGCCCCATACCGTCATGTGCCGCCAGCGCCAGGGGATGGACCTTGCTCGCAGGTCGACGGCGCCGAGGATGCCGTACACGGCGACTGCGCGCGCCAGCGACATGATCACGTAGCCGGCGACGACGAGCCCCGCCACGGCGAGGAGGCGGTGCGTGGGCAGGGCCGCGCCGACCAGGAGGAAGAGGATCGCGTTCAGGACGAACGCGACCAAACGCCAGAACCCGTGCAGCTGCGTGCCCTGCACGCTCCGCGCGACGACGATGCCGGCCATGACCACGGCGACGACGCCGGACGCGTGCACCAGGTCGGCCAGCAGGTAGGAGCCGTACGCGAGCACGAGCGTGACCAGGATCTCGAGCTCGGCGTCATGCACCGTGCGCAGCAGCAGGGTGGCGGCGACGCCGGCGGCAAACCCGATCGCCGCCCCGGCGACCGTGACGAAGACGAACCGCACGACGGCGTCGCCGGCGGACGGATGGCCCGTCAGGATCGTGCCCAGCACGGCCGCGAACAGCGCCACGCCCGTGCCGTCGTTGAACAGGCTCTCCCCGTCGAGGATCGCCTCCAGACCTCGCGGCGCCCCGACCTGGCGCAGAAGGTTGACGACCGCGATCGGGTCGGTCGCGGCGACGATGGCGCCGAGGAGGAACCCGGCGGGCCAATCGAGGCGCAGCACGAGGCGCGCGAGCGCGGCGATCACGACGACGGTGACGAGCACGCCGGCGGTCGCGAGGAGGCTGACCGGCAGCAGACGCCGCCGCAGCTCCTCGAGGTCGAGCGAGAGCGAGGCCTCGAACACGAGCCCGGGCACGAAGGCGAGCAGGAAGAGGTCGGGCCCGACGGGCGGCAGCCGCAGGCCCGGGACCAGGCCGATGAGGATCCCTCCCGCAGCCAGCAGCACCGGGTATGGCACCACCGGCGCGGTGCGCGAGACGAGCCGCAGCGCGGTCGCGGCCAGGCCGAGCAGAAGGAGCAGGAAGAGAAAACCTTGCGCGGCGCTCATCTGGGCGGCCTGGAACCTCCTGCCGACCAGACTTCCCGGCACACCACTGAACTTCGCGGCCCGCGGGCAAGCGGGCCGCGGCGGAAAATTCTAGTCGCAGGAAGCCCTTATTCTGGCCAGCAGCGAATGAAGGCGCTGGTCAAGGCGAAGAGGGAGCCAGGCCTCTGGCTCGAGGACGTGCCCGAACCCAAGCCAGGGCCCGGCGAGGTGAAGATCCGCGTCCTCCGCACCGGCATCTGCGGCACCGACCTTCACATCGACGCCTGGAACGAATGGGCGCAGCACACGATCCGGCCGCCGCTCGTCGTCGGCCACGAGTTCGTCGGCGAGGTTGTCGAGCTCGGCGAGGACGTGACGTCCGTCTACCCCGGCGAGGTCGTCGGCGCCGAGGGCCACATCACGTGCGGCAAGTGCCGCAACTGCCTTGCCGGCCGGCGCGTCCTGTGCGCGAACACAGTCGGCATCGGCGTCCAGCGCGACGGCGCGTTCGCCGAGTACATCGTCATGCCCGCGGGCAACCTCTGGCCACACCTGACGAAAATCGACCTCGATGTCGCGTCGATATTCGACCCGTTCGGCAACGCGGTGCACGTGGCCACGCAGTACCGGCTCGTGGCCGAGGACGTGCTCATCACCGGCGCGGGCCCGATCGGTCTCATGGCCGCGATCGTCGCGCGCCACATCGGCGCGCGCTTCGTCGTCATGACCGACGTCAGCGACTACCGCCTGGAGCTGGCGCGCAAGGTCGGCGTCACCCGGGCCGTCGACGTCCGCCACGAGCGGCTGCACGACGTGCAGCAGGAGCTCGGTATGAAGGAGGGGTTCGACGTCGCGTTCGAGATGTCGGGCGTGCCCAGCGCGACTCGCGAGATGATCGACAACATGGCCCACGGCGGACGGATCGCGATGCTCGGGCTCCCCGACCACGAGTTCCCCGTCGACTGGTCGGAGGTCGTCTTCAAGATGCTGACCGTCCGCGGCGTGTACGGCAGGCAGATCTTCGAGACGTGGTACCAGATGTCCGTCTTCGTGCAGAGCGGACTCGACATCTCGCCTGTGATCACGCACCGCTTCTCACATGAGCAGTACAAGGAGGCGTTCGCAGTGGCGCACTCGGGCCAGTGCGGCAAGGTCGTGATGGACTGGAGCAGCTAGATGTTCGAAGACATGCGCGCGCACCTCACCCAGCAGCTGCAGGAGATCCGGGACGCGGGGCTGGAGAAGCCCGAGCGCATCATCGAGTCACCGCAGGGCGCCCTGGTCGCGGTCGCCGAGCGTGAGGTGCTCAATCTCTGCGCCAACAACTACCTCGGGCTGGCCGACCACCCCGACGTCGTCAAGGCCGCCAAGGACGCGCTCGACCGCTGGGGTTACGGCATGGCCTCGGTCCGCTTCATATGCGGCACGCAGGAGGTGCACAAGGAGCTCGAAGAGAAGCTCACCGAGTTTCTCGGCACCGAGGACACGATCCTCTACTCGTCGTGCTTCGACGCCAACGGCGGCATCTTCGAGGCGCTGCTCGACGAGCGTGACGCGGTCATCTCCGACGCGCTGAACCACGCGAGCATCATCGACGGCATCCGCCTCTGCAAGGCGAAGCGATTTCGCTACGCCAACCGCGACATGGAGGACCTCGAACGGCAGCTGAAGGACAGCGTGGACGCGCGCTTCCGCATGGTCGTCACCGACGGCGTCTTCTCCATGGACGGCTACATGGCGCCGCTGCGCGAGATATGCGACCTCGCCGACCGCCACGGCGCGATGGTCATGGTCGACGACTCGCACGCGGTGGGCTTCACCGGCCCCAACGGGCGCGGCACGCACGAGCAGGCGGGCGTCATGGGCCGGATCGACGCCATCACGGGCACTCTCGGCAAGGCGCTCGGCGGCGCCAGCGGCGGCTACGTCTCGGGGCGCAAGGAGCTGGTGGCGATGCTCCGCCAGCGCTCACGTCCTTATCTCTTCTCCAACTCGGTGGCGCCGCCGATCGTCGCCGCGAGCCTGAAAGTCCTGGAGCTCATCCAGGGCGCGAAGGAGCTGCGCCGGCGCCTCACATCGAACACGAAGTTCTTCCGGCGCCGCATGACCGAGGAGGAGTTCGACATCCTCCCCGGCGAGCACCCGATCGTCCCCGTGATGGTCGGCGACGCCGCCCTGGCCGGGCGCATGGCCGCCGCGATGCTGGAGAAGGGCGTCTACGTGGTCGGGTTCTCCTATCCCGTGGTGCCGCAGGGCAAGGCTCGCATCCGAACGCAGGTCTCGGCCGCCCATGACGAGGCCGCGCTGGAACGCGCGGTCCGCGCCTTCGTGGAGACGCGCAGCGAGGTCTCGCCCGCCCGGTAGCCGGCCGCCGAAAAGCGTTTTCGGGATACATGAGCGAGCACGAGCGGATGCTGGTCCAGGTCGGCAATCTCCTGTCCAAGGTGGCGCGTCCTTACCTGTGGGACGACGCGCTGCCGGACGAGGTGCAGACGGCCCTGTGGGAGCTCGGCTTGGCATGCAGCGAGCAGACCTCGCGGGGGGAGCTGATCGCGCGGCTGTGGGCTCGGAAGCGGAGCCTGTTGCTCGCGATCCAGCCGGAATGGGGCGGTCCCGGATTCACGCCGCCGAGCGCCGCCTAGCCGCGGACAGAGACCCGGCGGCGGAGGCCGCCCAGGAAGCGGGCCTCGTCTACACGACCGACGACGAGCCTGGCATCCGCCGGGTGCGCCAGGGCAAGCGGTTCGAATACCTCGGTCCCGACGGCAGGCGCGTCCGGGACTCCGCGATCCTCGACCGCATCCGGTCTCTGGCCATCCCGCCGGCTTGGGACCACGTCTGGATCAGCACGCGCCCGCGCGGTCATCTCCAGGCGACCGGTCGCGACGCGCGCGGCCGCAAGCAGCACCGCTACCACGCCAGGTGGCGCGAGGTGCGCGACGCCGACAAGTTCGAGCGGATGACGGCTTTCGGCCGCGTCCTCCCGAAGATCAGGGCGCGGGTCGCCCTCGACCTGCGACGTCCGGGCCTGCCCAAAGAGAAGGTCGTGGCGACGATCGTCCGCCTGCTGGAGACGACCTACGCGCGCGTCGGCAACGAGGAGTACGCGCGTGAGAACAAGTCCTTCGGCCTGACGACGCTGCGCAGCCGTCACGTCGACGTCAAGGGATCGACCGTCCGGTTCCTGTTCAAGGGCAAGAGCGGACGCGAGGTCTCGGCCGGCGTGACCGATCGCCGAGTCGCGCGGGTGATCAAGAGCTGCGAGGAGCTGCCGGGCCAGCACCTGTTCCAGTACGTCGACCCCGACGGCGGGCGCGGGACGGTCACCTCCGACGACGTGAACGAATACCTGCGCAGCGTCAGCGGACAAGACTTCACGGCGAAGGACTTCCGGACGTGGGCGGCGACCGTGCTCGCAGCGTGCGCGCTGCGAGACGCGCCGCCGGTCGACTCCGAGACCGCGGCAAGGCGGGCGGTTCTGGCGGCGATCGACGCGGTCGCCCACAAGCTGGGTCACACCCGCGCGGTCTGCCGTCGCTCGTACGTCCACCCGGCAGTCATCGACACGTACGTGAGCGGAGGCTACGGCTCCATCGGCAGCCGGTCGAGCGAGGGCTTCGTGCGCGCCCTGCTTCGTCGAACCCCCAAGCGCAAGGTATCGAAAGAACTACCGCGGTTATATCAATATGCCCGAGGGGAAAACACGCACGCGGCGTGATCAGCGCGGCGTGACCGGCGAAGTCGGAAAAGACAACGACATCATGGTCGACTGGCCGCGGTCGATCGGCTTCTTCGGCGCGCTGGGCGTGGCCGCGGCGCTGGAGCTGGTGCCGATCCCGATCGCGATCTTCGTCGCCGCGGTGCCGTTCCTCAAGCTGCTCGACGACCCGCGTTCGAGCACGCCGCGCAGGTTCTTCACGCACCTCGTCGACGGCGCCGCCAAGCCCGTCGGCGGCGACAGCGAAGGCACCGTCCGCTGGGCCGGAGGCCGCCGGCCGGCGAAGCGCACACCCGGACGTGCCCGGGGAGGGCGCAGGTGATCGACCAGATTCTCGAAAAGGCCGTCCCGTGGGGCATCTTCATCGGCCTCGGAGCGCTGATCGGGGCCGCGTTCCCGCGCGAGACCCGTGCCGCGGCGAAGCGGGCGATGCTGACCGGGTTCCGCGCCGCCGACTGGGTGCAGGGCATGAGCGCCGAGGCACTCGAGAAGGGACAGGACGTCTTCGCGGAGGCGAGGCTCGAGTACGAGCAGATGCTGCACGAGGCACAGCGCGAGGCCGAGCGCGGACACCTGCGTGTCGTCCAGCATCCGGCGTCCCGGCGCCGATCCTCGAGCCGGACCGCACGTCGCACCCGGAGGACAGCGGGCTCCTCGTCGCAGGCCTGACGCGTGGCCGCGGCGCACGGGACGGTCTACCTCGAACACGCGATGCGCGGGCGCGCGCGCCTGCGCGTGCCAAAGCCGCGTACGCCGGCCCAGGTGCGGCGCACCGCCGGACGCCTCGAGCACAGCGACCGCATTCGCCATGTCGAGACCAACACGGCGACCGGAAGCCTGCTCGTGACCTTCGACCCCGACGACCCGCTCGACATCATCATCGCGGAGCTTCGCAAGCTGGGCCTCGAGATCGAGACGACGATGGCGTCGGCGAGACCGATGAAGACGCAGAGCAGGGGCGCGGTCGTCGTGCGCCATGTGATGAGCGGGGCGAACGCCAGGCTCCATGAGCTGACCGCCGGCAACTTCGACCTGAGGTTCGCGGTGCCGGCGATCTATCTGGCCCTGGCGCTGCGGAACTTCTCGCGCGGGCGGGGACGGCTCCGGGACGCCAGCTGGTACCAGCTCCTGTACTGGGCGTTCGACAGCTTCTTCAAGCTTCACGAAGAGGCCACCGTGCGCAGCGCCGCGAGGTCGCATGGCCGCGTCGTCGACTGACGGCATCGCGGTCGCGCACCGGATCCCCGGGCGCGTCCGGTTCCAGCTGCCGCGCGAGATGCTCGAACCGCGCCGCGTCGCCGGAATCACTGCCGCCCTCGAGGGCCAGCCCGGCGTGAGCGGGCACCGCTTCAACGCGCGCGGACGATACCTGGTCGTCGAGCACAGCGGCGTGAAGGTGCCCGCGCTCCGCCGGCTCATCGCCGGCGCGGCCCCGACCGACCCGGTCGAGAAGGGCCATCCAGGGCATCCAGAGCGCCATGTCCGGAGCCTCCTGGCGCTGGGCGCCGGCGGCGCGCTCGCCGCTGCCGGGCAGCCGTTCGCCCTGCCCCTGATCGGGCTGGGGTCGGCGGCCATCTTCCGGCGGGCGTGGAAGCGTCTGCGCCGCGGCAAGGTCGGCGTCGACGCCCTCGACGCCACCGCGATCACCGTCACCGTCGCGAGCGGTCAGGTGCTCACCGCGGCGCTGATCGCGACGTTGGTCGAGGGCGGCGAGCTGCTGCGCGACCTGACGGCGTCGCGCTCGCGTCGCGAGCTCGGCGCGTTGATGTCGCACTCGGGCGCGACCTGCTGGAAGGTCGTCGACGGCCGGCGCGTCGCAGTGAAGGTGGGGACCATCCGGGCCGGCGACCGGGTGTTTGTGGCCAACGGCGACCGCATCCCGGTCGACGCCAGCGTCCTCGGCGGGCGTGCGGTCGTCGACGAGCGAGTCCTCACAGGCGAGCCGGTGCCAGTCACGCGCAGCGAGGGCGACCGCGTCTTCGCCATGACGGTCGTCCACGACGGTGAGCTCGTGCTCGAGGCGACCGGAACTGCGGCCGAGTCGCGCGCCGGCCGGATCATGGCCTTCCTCGAGCGCGCGCCCATCGGCGAGACGCGGATGGCGGACCACGCACGCCGCATCGCCGACCGGTTCGTCCTTCCCGTCATGGGCGCGGCCGGCGTCGTGTACGCGCTCACCGGCAACGCGACCCGCGCGGCCGCAATCCTGATCTTCGACCTGGCCAGCGGCATCCGCGTCGCCGCCCCGACGACCATGCTCGCGAGTCTCATCGCCGCCGCCCGCGAGGGCATCCTCATCAAGGGGGCGGCCGCGATGGAGAAGCTGGCCGGCGTGGACACGGTGATCTTCGACAAGACCGGAACGCTCACCATGGGCACGCCCGTCGTCACCGACATCACGACCTTCAACGGCCTAACGGAGGACGACGTGCTCGCCGTGGCCGCAGGTGCGGATGAAGGCATGAATCACCCGCTCGCCGCGGCGCTCGTCGCGGAGGCGCATCGCCGCCAGGTCGCGCTGCCCCGCCGCGAACGGACGCGGTACCACATCGGCCTCGGCGTCGAGGCGGTGCTCGAGGGCGGCCGCCGGTACGTCGTCGGCAACCGCGACTTCCTGCAGCAGCGCGGAGTCAGGATCCCGCGTCACGTGAACGGTCACGGCCTGTCGGAGGTTTTCGTCGCGACACCGAAGGAGGTGCTCGGCGCGATCGTCTTCACGGACGAACCACGGCCCGAGGCGCCGTCCGTGATGCAGGCCCTGCTCCGCCGGGGCGTGAAGAGAATCGTGCTCCTGAGCGGCGACACCGAGAAGGCCACCAGGCGCGTCGCCGACTCGCTCGCGATCGGGGAATGGCGCGCGCGCATGTCGCCGCAGCAGAAGGCGGATTTCGTCCGTGACCTGAAGAAGGCGGGCCACCGCGTCGCGATGGTCGGCGACGGCGTGAACGACAGCGTCGCTTTCGCGCTCGCCGACCTGGCGATAGCGATGGGCAACGGGGCCGATGTGGCGCGCGCGAACTCCGACGTCGTCCTGCTCGACGACCGCCTCGAGCTGCTGCCGCGCGCCATCGACCGCTCGCGCGAAAGCCTCGCCCTGATGAACCAGAACATCGCGCTCATCGCCGCGCCGAACGCCGTCGGGCTGGGTGCGGCCGTGGCCAGCGGAATCAACCCCGCGGTGGCCGCGTTCCTGAGCAACGGTTCGACCGTGGTCGCGGCGGCCAACGGGCTGCGCCCGCTCCTCCGTAAAGGAGACGGCCGGCACAGCGCGGCGTGAAAGACATCCTCCTCCTGGCCGTGCGTGTCGTCGCGGGCGGCGCCCTCGTCGTGGCCTTCGCGATGTTGAGCGACATGCTCAAGCCCAAGATGTTCTCCGGGCTCTTCGGAGCCGCGCCTTCGGTGGCCACGGCCAGCCTTCTGGTCAGCGGGCTCGCCATGGGCGCCGGGATGGACGCGAAGTATGCGACGGGGATGATCGCCGGCGCGGTGGGGTTGGTCGTCTACGCAGGCGTCGCCGCGCTGGCGGTCAAGCACCTGGGCCCGGTCGCCGGCAGCATCGTCGCGTGGGTCGCGTGGGTCGTGCCTGCCGCCGTGATCTACCTGGTGTTCCTGCGGTGAGACAGAAGAGCGGAGTCCGGCTCGTGCCCGAGGTGGAGCCTGCCGAAGTCGTCCAGCACAAGCCGCAGGACTACGCCGTCCGATTCGTGTTCGGTGCCGTCATCTCCCTGGTCGCAGGTCTCATCGGCATGAAGTTCGGACCCGTCGTCGGCGGTGTCTTTCTGGGGTTTCCCGCCATCCTCCCTGCCTCGCTGACGTTGATCGCGAAGAAGGAAGGCAAGGCAGAGGCGGCGATCGATTCGCTCGGAGCGGTGCTCGGTGCGGTCGCGCTGGTGGGGTTCGCGCTCGTGGTCATCTTCGTCGCGTCGAGGTGGGGCGTGATCGCGACGCTCGTGGTCGCGCTGGTGGTGTGGCTGGTGTTGGCGTTCGCCCTCTACGCGATCGTGGCGAGCGTCTACAAACGAGAGCCGGCTCCGCCCTAGCTCTGGTCCGTCTTCACCTCGGTGCCGTCTTGCGCCCACCGTGTGTGGTAAGCGCCTCCGCGGTCGACGCGGTGGTACGTGTGCGAGCCGAAGAAGTCACGCAGCCCCTGGATGAGGTTCGCCGGCCCGCGCGCACGCCGGTAGCCGTCGTAGTACGCGAGCGACGACGCGAAGGCGGGGATCGGGATCCCGTGGTCGACGGCGGTGTTGACCACCCGGCGCCACGCGTCTTGCGCCGTGGCGAGCGCCTCCTGGAAGAAGGGAGCGAGCATCAGGCTGTCCAGGCCGGGGTCCTCCTCATACGCCTGCTTGATGCGGTCGAGGAACCGCGCGCGGATGATGCAGCCGCCCCGCCAGATGGTGGCCAGCGTTCCGAGGTCGAGGTCCCACCGGTATTCCCTCGAGCCGGCGGTGAGGTGCTCGAAGCCCTGAGCGTACGCGACGATCTTCGACGCGTAAAGGGCCTCCTCCACGTCGTCGACGAGCGATCGCGGCGCCTTGCCGGCGGACGGGCCGGCCAGGACGGCCGACGCTTTGACGCGCTGCGCCTTCTGGTGCGACAGCATGCGCGCGAACACGGCTTCGGTGATGCCGGTCAGCGGGACGCCGAGCTCGAGCGCGGACTGGCTCGTCCAGCGGCCGGTGCCCTTCTGCTCCGCCTCGTCCTCGATCGCGTCGACAAGCGAACCGGCCGCGCCGTCGTCGTGCTTGGCGAGCACGTGCGAGGTGATCTCGATGAGGTAAGACTGGAGCCGCCCCTGGTTCCATTCCCGGAACACCGCGGCCAGCTCGTCCGGGGAAAGCCCGAGCGCGCTCCGCAGCAGGTCGTACGACTCGGCGATGAGCTGGATGTCGGCGTACTCGATGCCGTTGTGGACCATCTTCACGAAATGCCCGGCGCCGTCCGGTCCGATGTACGCGCAGCAGGGCACGCCGTCGACCTTGGCCGCGATGTCCTTGAGCATCTCTTCGACACGGCCGTAGGCGTCGCGCGTGCCGCCGGGCATGAGGCTCGGCCCGCGCAGCGCCCCCTCCTCCCCACCGGACACGCCGCAGCCGAGGAAGCCGAAGCCGCGCTCTTCCAACGAGGCCGCGCGCCGCCGGGTGTCCTGGAAGAACGAGTTGCCGCCGTCGATGATCAGGTCGCCCGGGCTGAGGAAGTCGGTCAGCGATTCGATCACCTCGTCGACCGGCGGTCCCGCGTTGACGAGGACGGCGACGGCGCGCGGTGGCTCGAGCACGCGGGCGAGGTCTTCGAGTGTGGCCGCCGAGGTGAAGTTGCCCTCGGCGCCGTGGTCCTCGATGAACTCCTCGGTGCGGCGGTGCGTGCGGTTGTAGACCGCGACATGGAAGCCATGGCCCGCCAGGTTGCGGGCGAGCCCGCCACCGATGGTGCCGAGCCCGATGACCCCCATCTCCCGAATTGCGCCCTGCGCGCGCCTGGCGCCCCTCGCCACGCTGCAACCTTACCCGGCAATCACAAGTAAGTTCGCCGGGGGTCGCGTTTTCGGGTTGGGGCCCTCCGCCCCGGAACAAGCATGGAAATCGACAGCAAACGCATCCGGCGGCTCATCGAGAGGAGAGGCCGCGTGCGTGAGCGGACGCTCGAGCGGGTGGTGCGCTCGCAAGGCTGGCTTGACCCCGTCGCGGAGGCCGTGCAGAAGGCTGTGGGGGCGTTCTACGACTCCATGGGCGGTGCCGGGCGAGCGGCGCGAAACGTGATGCACGGCACCACCGTGCTCGGCCATCCGCTGCACCCTGCCCTGACCGACATACCGCTGGGGGCGTGGACGGTCGGCGTGCTCGCGGACTGGCTCGGGGTGGCCACGGGACGCATCCCGCCGGTCGCGGGTGATCTGGCGCTGGCCCTCGGCCTCGCCGCGGCGATCCTCGCCGCCATGAGCGG
The DNA here is from genome assembly GCA_035689485.1 of Candidatus Dormiibacterota bacterium. Lineage (GTDB taxonomy): Bacteria > Chloroflexota > Dormibacteria > Dormibacterales > Dormibacteraceae > 40CM-4-65-16. The sequence continues at coordinate 21,945 of DASSLL010000072.1, forward strand.
TTACACCGACTTCCACGACACTTTCGGCCACGAGCGCCGGACGGCGATCCTCCACGGCCTGACGATGACCCTGGTCGTGGTGCTCGAGATCGTGTCCCTGGCGATGCGGCTGGCGAGCCCCGGCACTCGACCCGCCGCGATAGCCGTCTCGAGCGTCGCCTGGCTGTTCGCCCTGGCCGGATCGTACGTGGGCGGCCACGTCGTCTTCGGCATCGGCACGGCGGTCAACCGCAACGCTTTCTTCGAAGGTCCGGCTGACGACTATGTCCGCGTGGGGTCGCGCGACGATTTTCCGGAAGGCGAGATGCGTCGGGTGGAAGCGAAGGGCCTTCCGGTCGTGATCGTTCGCCTGCAGGGTCTGCTCTACGGGATGGGCGCGGTGTGCGCGCACGCCGGAGGCCCGCTGGACGAGGGCAAGCTCGAGAGGGACGTGGTGACGTGCCCCTGGCACGCATCGCAGTTTCGCTTCGCCGACGGCAAGGTCGTCAGCGGGCCGGCGACCTTCGACCAGCCGCAGCTGCTGGTGCGGGAGCGCGGCGGCGCGGTCGAGGTCAAGCTGGCCCGGCCGCTGCACTAGCGACCGCCGGCTCTAGTCCGCCGTCACCTCGGCGGCGTTGTTCTCCGATTCGACGATGCGCACCTTCAGCAGCCGCGCAGGCTTGAACGCCGGCGCCAACCGCCCAAATGCCGCCAGCGCGATGTTCTCCGCCGTCGGCATGACACCGCGCAGAAAATCGACGTCCCGGTTGAGATGTCGATGGTCGACGGCGCTCACGAACTCGCGCCGCAGCACGTCGTCGACGTGGCTGAGGTTGACCACCATCCCCGTCTCCGGGTCGATGGGCCCGCCGACGGTGACCTCGATCACGTAGCTGTGCCCGTGCTCGTTGACGTCCTCGCCGAACGCCTCATGGTTCTGCTCGTCGCTCCATTCGGGCCGGCACAGCACGTGCGCGGCGGAGAACGTGGCGCGGCGCGTGACGCGCACGCTGGCGTTCATGGATCCATCCTCAAGTTTGCGCCGGACAGCGGCGCCGAGTCGGACGAGGCGAGCCACACGATGAGGCGGGCCACCTCCGCCGGCGTGAGCGCCGGCCCCTCGACGCCCGCGATGCGCAGCATCGGCGTGTCCACCGCTCCGGGGCTGACTGCGTTGACCCGGATGCCTTCTGCTCTGCCCTCGACCGCGAGCGCCTCGGTCAGGCCGGCCAGGCCCGACTTCGCCGCGACGTAAGCAGCCATGCCCGGAAACTTCTCCGCGCCGAAGACGCCGGAAAGGCTCGACACCATGACGATCGAACCGCCACGGCCGCGCATCAACCGAAAGGCCTCGCGGCTGCACAGAAACGCGGAGCGCAGGCCGGAATCGAGCTGCACGTCCCACTCCGCGGCCGACATCTCGGAGAGATTGCGCTTCACGAGCACCGCGGCGCAGTGCACCAGCGCGTCGAGGGTGTGGAGCTTGGCGAAAGCCGCCGCGACCTGCTTCTCGTCGGAGACGTCGCAGCCTTCGCGCCGGCTGAGCGAGAGGACGTCCCAACGAGCCGACCGGAGGCTGCGGACGACCTCGCCACCGATGCCGCCGGAACCGCCGGTGACGACCGCCGTGAGCGTCAACGCGCCACCGTGGCGAGCACCGATTCATAGCGGTCGAGGGCTGCCTCGAGACCGAGGCGCCGCGCGGCGCTGGCGTGGACGCCGGCGCGGTCGAGATCGAGACAGCGCGCGATCGCCCTCGACAGCGAGGCCACGTCGTCCGGTTCGGCGAGGCTGCCGCTCACCCCGTCCTCGATCACCTCGGGCATCGCCCCGCGGCGATACGCGGCCACAGGGCAGCCCGCCATCTGCGCTTCCGCGGCGACCATGCCGAAGGGCTCGTCCCATCGCACGGCGCACACCGTGACCGCGGAGGTCGCCATCACGCGCAGCAGCTCCGCCCGCGGCAGCGGTCCCAGGAGCTCGGCACCCACGAGCGGCAGCTCATAAGCCGGATCGTAGTGAGCGCCGGCAACACGCACCGGGATGCCGAGGGCGCGCGCCGCATCCAGGGCATGGTCGACGCCCTTCTCGGGCGAGATGCGACCCGCCACCAGCGCCACGCGATCGGCGGGCGCCGGCGGGGTGGAGCTGTCGGCCACACCGTTCCGCAACAGGTGGGCGACGGCGACGCCGGCTTCGCCCCACAGGCGGCGGCATGCGGCGGACACGGTGGCGAGCCGGGGCGCGGGCACGGTGCCGGCGGCCGCCACGACCGCGGGCACGATCGGCGGCAGGTGCAGCGTGTGCAGGACGGGCAGGTGGCGCGCGAGCTCGAACGCGGGGGCGTCGAACGCGTGCTGGCTCACGGCGTCGACGTCGCCCGGAATCGACGCGAACATCGCCTTCAGCGCCGCCTCGACGCCGGGCGCGGCGGCCGGCGGGGTCCCCGCAGGCATCACCAGCGCCGCGGCCGCGTCGGCAGGCGCGGGCACGGTGACGAGCTTGACGCCCGACACATCGGAGCCCTCGGCGCAGTGGAGCGTGACGTCGTGGCCACGGCGCGCCAGCCCGGCCGCCAGGTCGCACACGAACGACTGCGCGCCACCGACCTGCGCCGGTCGCAGCGGCGCCACGGGAGAGGCGATAACAGCGATCCTCATGTCTGGTGGACTACGAACGTGCGGTGGCGGCGGCGCCTCCAGGCTGGCGGCACTTCAGCATCGACGACGTCGCGCGGCTGCCGCGCGAGGTGCGCGACCACGAGCTCGCGCGCATACCGGAGGGCGAACCCGACGAACGCATCTTGCGCGCGCTCTTCTGGACCTTCGTCTACCACCTCGAACCCGAGCGTTGGGACGAGCTCGCCCGCCACGAGCCGATCCATCCCGCGATCGTGGAGGCGCTGCCGCGCGGTCTCGAGTCCGGCGTCGACGTCGGCGCCGGGAGCGGCCGGCTGACGGCGCACCTGGTCCGCCGCTGCCGGAAGGTGATCGCGGTCGAGCCTTCGGCCGGGCTGCGGGCGATGCTCGTGGACCGCCTGCCGTCGGTCCAGGTACATGACGCGTGGGCTGACGCCCTGCCGCTCGCGGACGCAGCGTGCGACCTGGTCGCGGCTTGCGGCCTTGTCGGTCCCGACCACATCGTGCTCGAAGAGCTCCACCGTGTCGCGCGGCCCGGTGGCTGGATCGCGCTCGTGAGCCCGGAGCAGCCGGAATGGTTCGAGGCCCATGGGTGGCGCCGCCTCACCGCCCAACCGCTCGAGCCACCGTCGCATCCGCCGTGGATCGACGATTTCTTCGGTCAGACGGACCCGCCGCACGAGCTCGTCATGACGCGCCGGCTGCCCTGACCGCGTCGGCGCGAAACAGCAGGCCGACCAGCGTGCCGTCGAGCAGCGTGATGGGCGAGCTCTCGAGGTTGTGCTTCGTCATGTAGTCGGCCATCTCCTCGATGGAGACGTAAGGCCGGAACGTGCTCGGAGCAGGCCGCATCGCCGCCTCGATCGCAAGGTCGCGGTCCTTGGCAAGCTCGCCCGCGCGCAGCAGGCCGAGGACGACGCGGCGCTCGTCGACCACCACCACCGCCTGCCAGCCGGCGCGGCCGACGCGGTCGGCCACGTCACCGAGGCGGTCGTGTAGGGCGCAGACGGGCACGTCCCTGCGCGCCACCGTTCCGGCGCGAGTCCTGGCCGCGTTCGTCCCCTCGGTGGGCAGCCCCGCCGCCAGCCAGTCGAGCTTGCCGGGCTTGTACTCGTGGACTTTGTGGAAGCCGAGCGACTCGAGCCGCGCCGCGGCCCTGGGCGCCATGTCTCAAGCCATGTCCCAGCAGTAGACGATGACGGCGCGCTCACGGTCGAGCGTCGCCGCGCTTTCGGCGTTCACGTCGCGCAGCGGGATGTTCCGCGCGCCGGGCAGGTGGTCCTCGTCGTACTCGTGCGCGGGCAGGACCTCGACCAGCTGCGCGCCGTGCGCGACCATCTCCCGCAGCTGATCTCGGTCGATCAGCGTGGCCACAAAAAAAGCGTAGAGGCTGTTACGCGGAGGTCGCGGAGACCGGCTCGTTCGCTGTCGCCGGCACATGCGCGGACGCTCGGTTCCGGATGCCGGCCCAGTTCACAAGCGCGCCGATCAGCAGCAGCGCGGCCCCGACGAGCATCGCGATGTGGAAGGAGCCGGTGGACGCGTCGCGCACCACGGCGACCAGGTTCGTGTCCGCCGGCGTGAACAGCGGGCTGACGTCCTTGCGGAAGCTCACCGAAGAGACGTCCACTCCGGGCAAGCGCGCGGCGAGGGTGGCGTAGAAGTTGGCGGTGAGGAAGACGAAGATCAACGCGCCCGCGAGCTGCGGCCCGACGCGCGAGATGGCGTTGTTGATGGCCGAGCCCAGCCCGGAGTGCCGTACCGGCACCGATGTCATCAAGGCGGTCGTGAGCGGGGCGACGAGGATGGAGATGCCAATCCCGAAGATGATCCCGCCGGGCAGAAAGTCGATGAGGTACGCCAGCGGCGGCACATACGTGCTGAGCACGTCCGGATGGAACTGCCAGGCCGTGCTGCTCGCCGGCACGCGCGCGTACCACAGCACGCCGACGGCCATGAGGACCGGCCCGACGGTCATGAAGATGCGCGGTCCGTATCGCGCGCCCAGGGTGCCGAAGCGCCGCGAGAAAAAGACCAGGAAGAGCGAGCCCGGGATGCCCCCGGCGCCCGCCGCCGCGGCAGTGTAACCGAGGGTCCCCTGCTGGAAGAGGCCCAGGTAGTAGAACGTCACGTACAGCGCGCCGTAGATGAGCAGGGTCGAGATGTTGACGACCGTGAAGTTGCGCGAGCGGAAGAGCTCGGGTGGAATCAGCGGGTGCTTCGCGCGCGTCATCCACACCGGCAGCAGAACGGTCGAGGCGACGCCGAGCGCGAGGGCGATGTAGCCGACCGGATCCCGCCACGCACGCTGCTGGCCGTAGATCGCGCCGAACGCCAGCCCGCCGACCGCGAATGCGACCAGCGCGGCGCCCATCCAGTCGAACCTCGGTGACGATTCCTGGTCGCGGCTCTCCGGGACGTGCACCCACGTCGCCCACGCGGCGAGCGCCACCAGAGGAACGTTGATGAAGAACGCGGCGCGCCACGAGATGGTGTCCACCAGGAGGCCGCCGACGAGCGGTCCGAGGATGGTCGTCGCCCCGGAGGCTCCGGCCCACGTGCCGAACGCGCGCCCCTGCTCCTCGCCGGAGAAGTTCGCGGTGAGCAAGGCGAGCGAGCCAGGAACCAGGAGCGCACCCGCGGCGCCCTGCAGGACGCGAAAGACGACGAGCAGCTCCATGCTCGGCGCCAGACCGCAAAGCGCGGAGGTGACGCCGAATGCGACGAGCCCGATGAGGAAGGTCCGCTTCCGGCCGTAGTAGTCGTTGACCGCGCCGGCGAGGATGAGCAGCGCGCTCAGCGTCAGCAGGTAGGCGTTGTAGACGTACGACTGCCCCTCGAGGACGCCCAGGAAAGTGCGCGGGAGCTCGCGGCCGATTCGGGGCAGGGCCACGTTCACGACCGTCGAATCGAGGAAGACGATCCCCGAGCCGAGCACCGCCGCCGCGAGGATCCAGCGCTTGGTGGTCATGCCCGTCCTCTCAGAAATCGTGCCTCCCGAGGAAGTGTTCCAGAACGCCGGGGCGCGCCGCCTCGTAGAGGGCGATGCGGTGCCCGGCCGGCGTGGTGAACGAGGAGCACGGTCCCATCGGGATCTCGAGGCGCCGCTCGCCGGTCAGCCCTTTGCGCCTCAACCGCGCCGCCGCCTGCTTCAGGTCCGCGACGCGATATATGAAGATCGCGCGGTCGCCGTCCAGGTGGTCGGTCAGGAGGATGTGCGGCGGCCCGTCGGTGAGCTCGACCATCGCCACGCGCGCGCCCATGCCTTCGACCGCGAACGCGATCCTTCCGCCCAGCACGTCGGCGAAGTAGCGCGCGTCGGAGGCCACGTCGCTGCTCGGTGTGTACAGGTAGTCGAGGTGCTGGAATGGGAGCGTGCGGGTCTGCACCTGGAACATTCTGCTTGGCCGGCGGCTGCGCGCCGTGCTCGATGCGGTGCGGACGCTTCCCGACTTCGCGGGACTCGATCTGTTGGCGGTGCAGGAGGCATCGACGCACGGCGGCCGCCCTGACGCCGAGGCGATCGCCGAGGCGCTCGGTCCCGGATACTCGTACTTCCAGGCCACGGCGCAGCGCTTGCGCGGAAGCGAGCAGGGCAACGCGCTCATCTGGAGGCGGGGCTTGATCGAGCCACGCACGCCGCACGTGGTGTCGCTCAGCGACTTTCCGCCGTCCCGCATGTCACGCACGGAGCGAGCGCTGCTTCGCGCCATCCCGCCGCAGAGGCGGATCGCCATCCGGGCCGAATCAGACCGGCTGCGCGTTTACGTCATGCACCTGGACGTGGTTGGGTTCACACACAAGCTAGAGCAGTTCCGGGCGATCCTGGACGACATGGCGGGGCGTCCGCACCGGCCGCTGACCGTGGTCGCGGGCGACCTGAACACGTTCGGTCCTCCGCGTCTGCTGCTGTGGCGGCGGATCCGCGCCGCGGCGCATGAGGCGCGGCTGGTGGAGATAACACACGGACTCCGCCGCACGCACTGGACGGCGCAGAAGCTGGACGCCATCTACGTGCGCGGGCCGATCCATCACGCGCACCGGGCATGGACGCTCGGCGTCCGGGCGTCGGACCACCTGCCCGTCTTCGCGGAGTTTTGAGCCGGTCAAAAAGCTTGTAGTCCTCCACATCGACGGCCTCAGCGCCGACGCGCTGCGGCGCGCGCTGGACGCCGGCCACATGCCGTTCCTGCGCCGGTTCATCGACGAAGAGGGCTACGAGGTCCATCCCTACCGCTGCGGCATCCCTTCGACGACCCCGTTTGCGCAGGCTGGAATTCTTTACGGCGACAACTCCGAGATCCCGAGCTTTCGCTGGTGGGACCGCGAGCGCGCAGTGCTCGTGAAGTTCGGCGCCGGCTCGACCTTCAAGAAGGTCGCGGACAAGTACTTCGAGGGCTGCCGGCCGCTCACGCAAGGCGGCGCCTGCATAGCCGCGTGCTACCCGGCGGGCGCGGCCGACGACTTCGGCATCGCCTACCACGACCGGACCTACGGCGTGCAGGACCGCTCGCGCTCCGCGTTCGGCGTGCTCCTCCCATATCTCGCCAACCCCGTGCACATCGGCGACTGGGCGTGGCAGACGGCAGCCATGGTCGCTCGCACAGGCCGGGACTACGTGACGGCGCGGTCGGAGGGCCGGCGTCCCGCGCCCGCGTATGTCGCCGTCGACCTGGTCGAGGAGATCTTCGTGCATCACCTCACGCGTTACGCCGTGCGCCAGGCGATGCGCGAAGGCTATTCGCCGATCTACGCCGGCTTTTACGCGTACGACGAGACGGCGCACGCCTTCGGGCCGGCCGACCCGGCGTCGCAAAACGTCCTCCGCCACGTCGACCACACCATCGAGAAGGTGGCGGCCGCGCGCCAAGGTCGCTACGAGCTGGTGGTCCTTTCCGACCACGGACAGGTGGAGACCTCGCCGTTTCCGCTGTCGCGAATGCTGGAGAAGGTGCTGCCGGGGAAGCTCGTCGTCACCGCCTCCGGCGGCCTCGCGCACGTCTACGTCAAGGATTCATCGCGGCGGTTACGACTCGCCGAGGTGAAGGCGCGCTTCCCGCAGCTCGTGTCCGTCCTGACGGACCTCGACGAGATCGCCCTGGTCATGGCGAAGGACGGCCATGAGGACGTGATGCTGAGCAAGGGCCGCGACCTGTCGGCGTACGGCGAGCCGGACGTCCTTCGCGCGCAGCTGAAGAAGCTCAACTCGTTCGCCAATGCCGGCGACCTGATCGTGTTCGGCGCGTGGCGCGAGGGAAGGCAGGTCAACTTCGAGGAGCAGGCCGGTGGCCACGGCTCGATCGGCGGCGAGCAGCTGAATCCGTTCCTCCTCGCCCGGAGGGAATGGGGCATCGACCTCTCGCGAGTGCGCGGCGCCGACGAGCTGCACCCCGTCCTGTGCGACCTACGGGATCACTTGGGGACCGGTTGAGGCTCCGCTCCCCAGAGGTGAGCCGCCTGGACGACCACGACCGCCAGCACCACGAGGACGCCGCCGAAAGCCTGGACCGCGCTCAGCCGCTCGCCCAGCACGACGGCGGCGAGGAGCACCGTGACCACGGGTTCGATCGTGCTGAGCAAGGCGGCTCGGCTGGCGCCGACGCGCGGCAGGCCCGCCATGAGCAGCGAGATGGCGAGCATGGTCGGGATGACCGCGATCGCAAGGGCGACCGCCCAACCGCGGGTCCCGTTGGGCAGCGCCGCCTCACCCGTGAACGTCGCGAGCACGGTGAAGGCAAGCGCCGCCCCGGTGAAGATGACCGCGCTCGCACCCGCGGCCGGGATGCCGGCCATCACCTTTTCGCCGACGAGGATGTAGGCCGTGTAGATCACCGGCGCCGCGATGGCGAACACGAGCGCCCACGCGAGGGTGAACCTCGCGCCACCGAGCAGCAGGGCGATGCCGAGGAAGCTCGACACCAGCGCCACCAGGTGCCACCGCGTGATCGCGCGCCGGAAGAAGAGCCAGGCCGCGACGACGGTGAGGCTCGGATAGATGTAGACGATCAGCACGCACAGCGAGGCGGGCAGCGTCTGCAGCGCGAGGAAGTACGCCGTCGACTGGCCCGTGTAGACGAAAAGGCCAAGGGCGAACAGCTGCAGCAGGCGCCGGCGCCCGAAGCGCAGCGGGTTCTGGCCGAGCAGCAGGGCGATGCCCCACATGCCGAACGCGCCGAGCACGAAACGGATGGCCAGCAGCTGGAAGACGTGGAAGCCGGCGGCGTAAGCGAGCTTGGCAAGGATGGAGTTGGCGGCGAAGGCGGCCGCGGAAACGATGACCATCCCGCTGCCCACCCACTCCGTGCGGCGGCCTTGCGCCGCGAGCGTCTCTACGGCCAGAGCAGGTGTCCGAGAAGCATGCCGATGAGGACCGCGAGCGCGTACGTCACCCGCGGGAACCGGCGGACGAACGCGCGCACGCCGTTGTTGAGCGGGTCGCGGCCGGCACGAAGCGCGATCGCCTCTTCCAGCATCAGGAGGAATGCGATGAACGAGCCCGCGGTCGCGATGAGCGCCAGGACCGCCGGAGCGGAAAAGCTCATGGCTTGTCGCTCGGCGACGTGGCGCCGCTCGCGGGGCCCCACAGGAAGTGACCCAGAAGCATGCCCACGACGACCGCGATCACGAACGCGTATCCGGGATAGGAGTGGACCGCCGGGCGGATGTAGTCCGAGATCGGCGTGTGGTTCGTCAAGAGCGCCCAGCTTTCGAACGCGAGCAGCAGGGTGATGACCCCGAACAGCGCCGTCGTCAGCCACGAGAAGAGATTGCCGAGCATGTCGCGCTATACCGTAATGGGAATGGCCCCTTCGGCACGAGAGCTGCTCGAACAGGCCGCGACCCAGGGCGACGACCTCGAAACGGTGGCGCGGCGCGTCCTCCAGAGGCTCGCCGAGCTGACCGGTTTGAGCTCCACGTACCTGGCCGAGACGCGGCTGGTGAGCGACGAGCAGTACATCGTCTTCTCGTGCAACCGGAGCGATTTCTTCCACATCCCGGAAGACGTCACGCTGCCGTGGTCGGAGGGCGTGTGCCGGTTCGTGGTCGAGGGCGGGCCCAACTACACGACGGACGCGCAGAAGCAATTTCCGAGCAGCGCGGTGGCCCGGCTGCTCGAGATCCGTACGTTCATCTCCTACCCCGTGTTCACACCCGAGGGGCGTTTCTTCGGCACGTTGTGCGGCGCGAGCAAGGAGGCGGTCGAGATCGAGAAGGACGTCCTCGAGCTCATGCGCGAGTGCGCGACGCTGATCGGCCAGCGGCTGCCGGCGGCGGAGCTGCGATGAGCCGCACGCTCAATGCGCTGCTGGAGCGCGGCGACGCGGGCGCCCGAGCGATCGCCGTCCCGGACGGCGCCACCCTGACCTACGCGCAGCTGCGCGATGAGGTCTCGCGGGCGGCCGAGCAGCTCGCCGCCTTCGGTCTGGGCCGCGGCGACCGCATCGCCTCGGTCCTTCCCAACAGCGCCGAGACCGTCGTCCTGTTTCTTGCCGCCGCCACCGTGGGCACGGCCGCGCCCCTCAACCCCGCTTACAAGGAGGACGAGTTCCGCTTCTACCTCGAGGACACCGAGGCCAGGGCGCTCATCCTCCCGCCCGGCCGCATCGAGGCCGCGCGGCTGGCGAAGCCGGACCGCTGCATCCTCATCGAGGCGGCGTTCGACTCCTCGGGCCACATCGCGCTGACCGGTGAGGCGCCGCGGCGCGCCGGTGGATCACCCTCCGCGTCGGACGACGACGTGGCCCTGGTGCTGCACACGTCGGGCACGACCAGCAGGCCCAAACAGGTGCCGCTGCGCCAGCGCAACCTCCACGCCTCTGCGCTGAACATCGCGGCCACCTACCGGCTCGCCGACACCGATGTGGCGATGTGCGTCATGCCGCTGTTCCACATCCACGGCCTCATGGCCTCGACGATGGCGACGCTGTCCGCCGGAGGCACGCTCGTCGTGCCGCCGGGCTTCGATGCGATGACCTTCTGGCCGGTGGTCCAGGCGCACGGCGCCACGTGGTACTCGGCCGTGCCGACGATCCACCAGATGCTCCTGCTGCGGAACCGGGGCGAGCGTCCTGCGGGTGCCGAGCACCTGCGCTTCATCCGCTCGAGCTCGTCGGCGCTGTCGCCGGAGACGATGCGTCAGCTCGAGTCTCGTTTCGGCGCGCCGGTGCTCGAGGCGTACGGCATGACCGAGGCGTCGCACCAGATGGCGTCCAACCCGCTCCCGCCGGCCGAGCGCCGGCCGGGGACCGTGGGGATCCAGACCGGGATCCGCATCGGCGTGATGGACGAAAAAGCGCGGCTGCTGCCGAGCGGCGACCGCGGCGAGGTCGTGATCCAGGGCCCGACGGTGCTCGACGGCTACGCCAACAACCCGGAGGCGAACACCAAATCGTTCACGGACGGCTGGTTTCGCACCGGCGACCAGGGCGTGCTCGACGCGGAGGGCTATCTGTCGCTGGTCGGCCGCCTGAAGGAGATGATCAACCGCGGCGGCGAGAAGATCGCGCCGCGCGAGGTCGACGAGGTGCTGCTGCAGCACCCGGCGGTGGCCGAGGCGGTGGCGTTCGGGTCGCCGCACCCCGCATGGGGTGAGGAGGTCGCGGCCGCCGTGGTGCTGAAGGGGCCGGCGACAGAAAAGGAGCTCATCGCCTTCGCGCGCGAGAGGCTGGCCGACCACAAGGTGCCGAAGAAGCTCTACCTCGTGGAGCAGATCCCGCGGACTGCGACCGGGAAGATCCAGCGCCGCGCCGTCGCCGACGCCTTCAACGCCCGATGACGGTCGCCGTCGTGGGTGCGGGCGCGATCGGCGGCCTGCTGGGCGCGCGGCTCAGCCGCGCGGGCGAGGACGTGGTGCTCATCGCGCGCGGCCCTCACCTGGCGGCGATGCGGGCGCGCGGCATCACCGTGCGCGGAGCCGGCGAGGAGTTCACGGCGCATCCGAGGTGCACCGACGACGTCGGCGCGGTGGCCGAGGCGGACCTGGTGTTCATCACCCTCAAGGCGCACTCCATCCCGTCGGTCGCGCCGGCCGCCGGGGCGGCGCTCCGGCCCGAAGCGGCCGTCGTCGCGGCCGTCAACGGCATCCCGTGGTGGTACTTCCCGGACCGCGTCCTCGAGTCGGTCGACCCCGGCGGCGTCATCGCGCGCGCCATCCCGATGCGCCAGGTCGTCGGTTGCGTGGTCTACCCCGCTGCCACCATCGTCGAGCCCGGCGTGATCGAGCACGAGGAGGGCGACCGCTTCTCCCTCGGCGAGCCCGACGGTTCGAAGAGCGAGAGGGCGCAGCGCATCGCGACCCTGCTCGCTTCGGCGGGCTTCAAGGCGCCGGTCCAGACGAGGCTGCGCAACGAGATCTGGCTCAAGCTTCTCGGCAACGCGACGCTGAACCCGGTCAGCGCGGTCACGGGGGCGACGCTGGGAGAGATGTTCCGCACCGAGCGCGGCACGGCGCTGATCCGCACCCTGATGCAGGAGGTCGCGTCGGTGGCCGCCGCGCTCGACGTCATCATCCCGCTGGGGGTCGAGAAGCGGATGGCCGGCGCCGCGGCCGTCGGCGAGCACAAGACCTCGATGCTGCAGGACATGGAGGCGCGCAAGCCGCTCGAGCTGGACGCGCTGCTGGGGGCGGTCATCGAGATCGCGGAGTGGAAGCAGGTCGCGGTGCCGTCGCTGCGCGCGCTGTACGGCCTGGCGAAGCTGGCGGAAGAGGTCCGGCGGAGACCCGACTAGCCGGGCAGCCAGCGCGCGGTGCGGTGCTGGCTGTCGATCGCCCACTGCAGCGTCTCCAGGACCTCGGCCAGGTGATCGCGCATCGCCGCCTCGGCGCCGTCCTCGTCGTGCGCCTTGAGCGCGGCGAAGATCGCCTCGTGCTCGCGCAGCGAGCGCTGCGTGCGGCCGGGGCGCAACGCGGTCTGGTACTGGAAGCGGATCCCCTGTGACTTGAGGCTGCTCAGCAGGCGGTTCGCGGTCGGGTGGTCCGCCGCCGCCCAGATGACCTGGTGAAACCGGGCGTTGAGCTCGGAGTAACCGATGGAGTCACCTTCGTCGACGCGCGCCCGCATCCTGTCCACCATCTCGTGGAGCTCGCGCAGGCCCTCCGAGGTGATGCGCGTCGCGGCACGCCGCGCCAGCATGCTCTCGAGCGCGGCGCGCACCTGCTCTATCTCCAGCGCCTCGCGGTCGGAGATATGGCGGACGCGAGCGCCGCGGTTCCGCTCCAGCGTGACGAGGCCCTCCTGATCGAGGCGGACGAGCGCCGCGCGGACGGCGGTGCGGCCGGCGCCGATGCGCTCGGCGATCGCCGACTCGACGAGTCGCTCGTTGGGGTGCAGCTGGCCGCTGACGATGGCCTCCCGGAGGCGGTGATACGGATCGCCCATGTTGCTGTCCAGAAGATTATCGTCAATAATGTCGACAATCTGGACAGCTTCTGAATCGGGGGAGGAGTCGTGAAGACCATTCAGGCACGCTCGCATGGTGGACGCGCCGCTCTGCCGGCGCTGGCCGCCCTTGTCGTTCTCGTCGGCGCCGCCTGCGGCGGCGGCGGCTCGAGCACCGGTGGCGGGCTTGGCTCGGGGGATTTGCTGGTCGGCGTCCTGGCCCCGTTCAGCGGCCCCGACGCGAATCTCGGACCAGCCTACTACGCCGCGTGCCTGGCGGCTGCGCCGGAGATCAACAACGGCGGCGGCGTCGGCGGCCGCCAGATCAAGTGCCAGCAGTTCGACACACGCGGTGAGCCGGCCGACGCCGCGCCGGCGGCCAACCAGATGGTCGCCAGCAACTCCAACCTCATGGCCGTCGTCGGCTGCACGTCCGACGAAGCGTCGGCGGTGGCGCCCATCGTCGACAAGGCTCACGTCCCGATGTTCTGCATGACGGGGCAGAGCGAGTTCAACAAGACGAAGCTGCCGTACTTCCACCGCCTGGTGCCGGCCGACATCTACGACGCCTACGCGATGGTCGGCTGGGTGCAGTTCGGACCGAGTCACCCCGCCTGGAACAAGGTCGCCCTCGTGTTCGGCGACGACATCGGGTCGCAGACGTTCGTCGAGCCGGCGACCAATGCCTTGAAGCACTTCGGCAAGACCGTCCAGAACTTCCCGATCCACCTCGGCAACCCGTCCTTCCGGACCGAGGTCCAGAGCATGCTCAACTTCAAGCCCGACGTCATCTTCACCGAGGCCCTGGGCTCCGCCGGCACCTACCTCGGCGAGGTCAAAGAGCTGAACGGAGGTCAGATGATCCCGTTCATCGGCACGTCCGCGACCATCGATCCGGAGTGGTTCAAGGACGTGACCAACGCGATCGGTGTGAACGACGTGGTCAACGACTACCGCGGTGTCGACCTCGGCTACACCTTCTCAGGCACCGCGTACAGTGAGTTCAAGGCTAACCTGCAGACGGCGGCGGCGACGTTTCCGAATGCGGTCAAGTACGACCAGCGCGGGTCGACCCTCCACCTCTACGACGGCATCATCATGACCGCGCTCGCCATGGTCGCCACGAACAGCAAGGACCCGACCGTCTACAACCCCAAGATCAAGGAGATCGCCAACGGTGTGTCCGGTGCGACGGAGGTGCACACCTACAAGGAGGGCATCGACGCGCTCAAGGCCGGCAAGTCGATCCGTTACGTCGGCGCCGGAGGTCAGAACAACTTCGACCAGTACAACAACTCGCAGTCGGGCTACATCCTGGTCAAGTACGACGCCACCGGTGGTGAGGTCCAGGTGGCCAGCCTCACACCGGACCAGACCAAGCAGCTCAGCGACGCGGGCGGTATCTAGAACCCAAACGCTTCCAGGAAGGGAGAGCCGGACGCCGTGAGCCTTGTGATCTCGGCGTTCGGCTTTGGGCTCGTGAGCATGTCGGTGATCGCCATCGCCGCGGTCGGCTTCACCATGCAGTTCGGTATCACCAACATGATCAACCTCGCGTACGGCGAGGTGATGATCGCCTCCGCGTACGTCGCGTACTACATCGACGCCGCGGGGGTGAGCATCTGGATCGCGATGCTGGGCGGCGCGGTGTTCGGCGCGGTCTTCTCGTTCCTGATCAACCGCTTCATCTACGCGCCGTTCCAGCGCAAAGGGACGTCGCTGCTCGGCATGGTGATCGTGTCGCTCGCGGTGTCGCTGATGATCTCGAACATCATGCTGCCGCTCGTCGGTTACTTCAGCGTCGCCTACCGCGAGCGTTACAGCAGCCTGCTGCGGTTGGGGTCGATCTCGCTGACCGTCAACCAGATCGCGATCATCTTCTTCGCCGTCGCCCTGATGCTCGCCGTCCATGCCCTGCTGCGCTACACCAGGCTGGGCAAGGCGATGCGCGCGACCGCCGCCAATCCCACGCTGGCGCGGAGCTGCGGGATCCCGACGCAGCGGGTGATCGACCTGGTCTGGTTGGTGACCGGCGCGCTCTGCGGGCTGGCGGGTGTCGTGGCGGCGCTGGACTCGGACTCGTTCACGATCGCCAGCGGCGCGGGCTTCCTGATCACGGCGCTGGCGGCCGCCGTCCTCGGCGGCGCGGGTCAGCCCTACGGCGCGATGATCGGCGCGGTCGTCATCGGCCTGCTCACGGAGCTCAGCGCCGCGGTCTGGTCGCCCGACTACAAGCAGGTGGTGGCGTTCGCCATCCTGGTCATGGTCATGGTGCTGCGGCCCCAGGGCCTGCTCGCCAGGCGGGGAGCGCTGGCGGCCGCGGGATGAACACCTACTACGCGGCCAACCTCTTGATCTTCGCGGGCGTCGACATCATCGCCTGCCTGGCGCTGAACCTGCAGTTCGGCGTCTCGGGCATCGTGAACTTCAGCTTCATCATGTTCCAGGCGGCCGGGGCGTACGCCGCAGCGGTGCTGTCCATGCCGCCCGACACGAACCCCGACTACAGCTTCCAGATCTACGCCGGCGGCTACCAGCTGCCCTTCCCCATCCCCTGGATCGGGGGCGCGGCGGCAGGTGCTGTGCTGGCCGTCCCCGTCGGCCTCGTCGTTTTGCGCCGGCTGAGGGCCGACTACCAGGCGATCGCGCTGCTGGTCACCTCGATCATCGCCAACACCGTCATCAACAACGCGCGGCCCTGGCTGAACGGGGCGGCCGGCCTCGCCCTCGTCCCGCAGCCCCTGCAGGACCAGGTCGACACCAACGCCGACTCCTACCAGTACCTGTACATCGGGCTGACGGCAATCTGCGTCGCGATCGTGTGGTTCCTCGTGGCCAGGATCGTCAACTCGCCGTACGGCCGCTCCCTGCGCGCCATGCGCGACCACGAGCTGGCGGCCAGCGCGCTCGGCAAGAACCCGGTCGCGCTCAAGATGACGATGTTCATCGTCGGCGGGGCGATCGCCGGCCTCTCGGGCGCGGTGCTCGTCGGGTTTCTGCAGGTCTGGGCCCCGTCGACGTGGCTCTACCCGGAGACGATCATCCTGTTCGCCGCGGTCATCGTCGGCGGGCGGGGCAACAACCTCGGCGCCGTCCTCGGCGCCCTGCTCGTGCCGGTGGGCTTCGAGGAGGTGACCCGCCTCCTGACCAACATGAACATCGGTCCGCCGAACCTCATCCCGGCGCTGGAATGGGTCTGCATCGGCCTCTTCATCCTGGGGTTTCTCTGGTTCCGGCCCGAGGGCGTGCGGCCGGAACCGAGGCGGGTGTTCGAAGGGGCGCCGGATGTCTGAGGCCGCGCCGATGCTCGTCGCCCACGACGTGCACCGCCACTTCGAAGGCATGCGCGCCGTCGACGGCGTGTCCCTCGAAGTGCCTCGAGGCAGGATCACCGGCCTGATCGGGCCCAACGGAGCGGGCAAGTCGACGTTCCTGGCCGTGCTCGCGGGCACGATGCCGGCATCGAGCGGGCGCATTGTGTTCGACGGCGTCGACATCACGCGCACGCCTCCGTACCGGCGCGCTCGCATGGGTCTCGTCCGGACCTTTCAGCTTCCTTCGGAGTTTGCCCGCCTCACCGTGCTCGAGAACCTGCTGGTGGCGGCGCCCCACAACCGCGGCGACACGCTGGCCGGGGCGCTGCTCGGCCGCCGGTACTGGCGAGAGGACGAGGAGCGGCTCGTCGATGAGGCGCGCGGCTTCCTGAATCGATTCGGCATGAGCGCCAAGGAGTCGGACTACGCGGGCACGATGAGCGGAGGCCAGAAGCGTCTCATCGAGATCATGCGAGCGCTGATGCTCCATCCCAAGTGCCTGCTGCTCGACGAGCCGATGTCAGGCGTGCATCCGCGCGTCGTGACCGAGATCCAGCACTACCTCCAGGTGCTGCGAGCGGACGGCCTGACCATCCTGATGGTCGAGCACGAGCTGCACCTCGTCGAGCAGCTGTGCGACTCGGTGTTCGTGATGGCGCAAGGCAAGCTCATCGGCAGCGGCACGATGGCCACGTTGAGGCGGCAACGGGAGATTGTCGACGCTTACCTTGTTGGCTAGAGAACCTGAGGCAGCGCCGCACCGCCCCGAGCCGAGCCTGCGGGCGGAAGGGATAACCGCCGGCTACGGTGGGGTGCCGGTGATCCGGGACGTGTCGATCGCGGTCGGGCCGTCCGAGATCGTCGCCGTGATCGGGCCCAACGGCGCGGGCAAGAGCACGCTGCTGAAGAGCCTGGTCGGAATTCTGCGCGTCACCCACGGCCGCGTCGTGCTGGGGGCGGACGAGGTGACCAACCGCCCACCGGAAGAGCTCGCCCGCCGCGGCGTCGGCTACGTGCCCCAGGTGAACGACATCTTCGAGCCGCTGACCGTGCTCGAGAACCTCGAGATGGGCGGCTACCTGCTGCCGCCGTCGCGCATCCGCGCCCGGGTCGACGAAGTCGGCCGCGTCTTCCCCGCCCTGCCCCCGCTCTTGAAACGCCGCGCGGACAAGCTCAGCGGCGGGGAGCGAAAGATGCTGGCCATCGCCCGCGTGCTGATGCTCGACCCCAAGGTGCTGATCCTCGACGAGCCGACGGCGAACCTCGCGCCCAAGCTCGCCGACGTCCTGCTGTCGCAGGACGTGACCAGCCTCGCGGCGGCCGGCAAGGCGGTCCTGTTGGTGGAGCAGCGCGCGCGGGCGGCGCTGCAGATCGCGAGCTGGACGACCGTCCTCGTGTCGGGCGCGACGCGCCTCGAGGGCAGGCCACAGGACCTGCTCCTCCGCGAGGACTTCGAAGAGCTGTTTCTCGGCGCCGGACCGGCTGCGCCGGCGCGGAACCCGGATGAGGAGGCAAGCGAAGACTCATGAGATTGGTGACGTTTCGGACCAACGGTGACGCTCGGCTCGGAGTGGTTGCGTCCGCTGACGAGGTCGTGGAGATCGATCAACCGCGCGACATGCTGTCGCTCATCGAGGCCGGCACGGAAGGACTGGCGCGCGTCCGCTCGGCGCTCGGGTCACCGCGCGCGCGCAGGCACCGGCTCGCCGACGTCGAGCTGCTCGCTCCGATCCCGGAACCACGTGGAAACGTGATCGCGATCGGCCGCAACTACGCGGCGCATGCCAAGGAGGGCGCGGCGGAGGGCAAGGCCCCCGATCCGCCGACCGTCTTCAGCAAGGCGATCACTTCGATCGCCGGTCCGTACGACGACATCTTCATCGACCCGTCCGTGAGCACGCAGATCGATTGGGAGGTCGAGCTGGGCGTGATCACGGGCCGCCGCGGACGCAACATCAAGTCCGGGCGGGCGATGGAGCACGTGTTCGGCTACACGACGTTGAACGACGTCAGCGCGCGTGACATGCAGTTCGGATGGGGCGGCCAGTTCTTCAAAGGCAAGAGCGTGGACGGCTATTGCCCATTCGGACCGTGGATCGTCACGGCGGACGAGATCGAGGATCCGCAGAAGCTCGGGCTGACCCTGCACGTCAACGGTGTCAAAAAGCAGGACGGCAACACTCGCGACATGATCTATCCGGTCGACTCGCTCATCGAATGGGTCTCGAAGGGCATGACGCTGCTGCCGGGGTCGATCATCGCGACCGGGACTCCCGACGGGGTCGGGGTCTACCGCAAGCCGCCCGAGTTCCTCAAGCCTGGCGACGTGATGGAAACCGAGGTCGAAAGCGTGGGCAAGCTCCGCAACCGGATCGTGGCGGCGGGCCGGGACTGAAACAAGGGCGGTAGTCGCGACTATCGCCAGATAACAGCGGTGAAATAGAAAAGGCCGCCGCGCGGTGCGGCGGCCTTTTTCATTCATCCGGTCTTACGGAGCCGTCATCGTCCAGACGCCGCGGCCGTGCGTCGCCGCGACGAGGATCGTGCCGGTCGGATCGAGCGTGAGCTGATCAACCACCACGTTCGGGAGACCGCTGCCGAGGCGGCTCCACGTGGCACCGTCGTCCGTAGAGGTGTAGACGCCGAAGTCCGTGGCGACGTCCAGCCTGCCGCTGCCCTGAAGGACGAGGTCGTCCATCGGGACGTCGGGCAAGCCGGCCGAGACGTCGTTCCACGTCCCCCCGCCGTCCTTGGACTCGAAGACGTGGCCGACTCCGGGGTCGTCCGGGCCGATCATCCAGCGCCGCGAGTAGCCGGACAGCGTCAGGTAGGCGTGGCTGGGGTTGGCGGTGTCGATCCGCACGCCGCTGATGTAGCGGTTCGGCAGCATGCCGGCCGGGCACGGGGTCGTTGAGCTCGGGCCGGAGCAGCTGGCGACCTGCTTGGTGGCGTGCCAGCTCCCGCCGCTGTTGCTGAGCATGACGATCCCGGCGTGGAAGCCGGTGCCGCTGCCGAAGGTCACGTTGCACGGACCGCACCATGCGGCGGCCACGTACTGCGTCCCGTCCTTGGCCGTGAAGGCGTCGAGCGCCGTCACCTCGGCGTGGACGTTGCTGCCCGTCGCCGTGCGGACGTCGAAGATGTTCGTCCACGCCACGTTGGTCGTGATCCCGGATTCGGCGTTCCACACGATGGCGCCGCCGGAGACCAGGTGGTTGGAGTTGGTCCGGTCCATCTCGATCGGGGAGATGAATCGCGGGTCGGGGTCGGGCGGCACGATGAAGTTCCAGTTCTTGCCGCCGTCGATCGAGCTGAGCGCGGTCAGCCCCGTGTACTCGGTGATGACCTTGTTCGAATCGTTCGGGTCGACGAGCGTGTAGCCGCCGTCGCCGCCGAAGACCTGCACCGAGCTGACGCTGATCTGGTGGCCCTGGTCATCGGTCACGTTGGTCGGGGTCGTGAACACCTTGTTCGACCCGTTGTCCTGCAGACCGCCGTAGATCGTTCCATCCTTGGCGCTGGTCGCCGAGTAGTACTGCAGAACGTCGAGGTGGGTGTTCAGGTCATCCCAGTTGCCGACGGCGTGGTCGCTCAGAGAGCGGGCGTACACACCGCCGTCGTTGCCGACGTAGAGCTTGCCGTTGACCACGAGCGCGGCGTGCTGGTCGGAGTGCGCCTGGTTGTGGTTGCAGGTGCCTTCGAACGGTGAGTAGGAGAAGCAGCTGAAGCCGAAGTTCCAGTACGGAGCGATGGTGTTCCACTTGCCGCCGCCGTTCTGGCTCTCGTAGACCTCCTCGAGGCCAAGGTAGACGTGGTTGCCGTCTGCGGGGTCGACGGCGAGGAACTGGTTGTACCAGGCCTGGATGCCAGGGCCGTAGCCCTTCGTCCCGATGCGCTTGAAGTTCTGCGCCGAGCCGGAGTTCGCCAGCTGCTCGGACTGCGCGATCTGCGTCCACGGGCCGTTGGCGTCACCGCTTGCCGAGGCGAACGCGCCCGTGAGCAGCGTCTTGCCGTTGGTGCCCACGTTCAGAAGAAACGGGCTCTGGATGACGGCGTAAAGGCGGTCACCCTTCGCCGAGTAGGCGAGCGTGGTGCGGCCCTCGTCCGAGATGGACGGCCAGCCCGTCGGGGCTGACAGGTACGAGAAGTGCGCGCCTGCGTCGCCCGAGAGGTACAGGCCGTTGGTCGGCGCGCCAGAGCGCCAGCCCGCGACAGCGAGCACCGTCTGCCCGTTGGTGCCGGGCCGGACCGCAACGTCGGTGATCATGTTGCCGACCTTCAGGTTGAAGTTCATGTTCGGGCCAGGCGGTGGGCCGGCCGGCTGCAGCAGCATCGTCCACGCACCGGTGTTGCTCGTCGTGCTGTGGCTGAACAGGCCGTGCGAGGTGGCCGCCAGGATGGCGTTGCCGTCCTGGGCGATTCGGAAGATCGTGGCGCCGTTCAGCTCGAGGCTGATCGCGTCACTGCCGCCGACCCGCGTCCAGGTGTTCCCCGCATCGCTCGAGGCGAGGACACCGATGCCGGCGTAGCTGTCGGAACTGGTGTTGGCCTCACCGGTGCCCGCGTACAGCGTGTAACCGGTGGTCGTCGGCACTGTGAGCAGGGCGCCGATGGACAGCGTGCCCTGAGAGTCGAAGACCGGCGTCCAGGTCGCGCCCGCGTTGGTCGAGCGCCAGACGCCACCGTCCGCGGCGCCCGCGAACAGAGTGGTGCCGTCAGGCGAGGCGGCGAGGCTGGTCATGCGTCCCGCCACGTACCGGTCGCCGGCGCCGGAGTTGCTGAAGTTGCTGGTCGGGTCGATGTAGGTCGGGCTGTCGGAGAAGTCGACCCCCGCCGACGATGAGAGGTTGGTGCGCTCGCTCCAGGCGCCGCCCACAGGGGACAGCTGGCCGGCCTGGGCCGCGACCGCCGCATAAGCGTTCGGGTTGACCGCGCCGTTGGGCGCGAGTCTCTGGAAGGCGAACCAATCGGCCGCGTTGGCGGCGTCCTGGCTCTCCTGACCCGCGTTGTCGTGCGGACCGTTGCCGCCGGATGCGAATGCCGGCGTCAGGCTGCCCACCACGAGCACCGACGCCGATGCGAACAAGAGCAGAAGTCGACGCATGCGCACACCCCCTCAGGTGGAACGACCATGGACACACCCGGAGCCTCCCCGCTCCGGAACCAGACCTCGGATTTTCAGCAAACCTTCAACCGAAAGTCAAGCGCCGGCCCCAGGCGGAACTAAGCTGAAAGGCCATGGCGAGGCTCGAGACGCTCGAAGGCGTGCTCGTCGCGCTCGCCTCGCCGATGACGCAGGACGGCGAGGTGGACGAGGCTGCTACGGGCCGGCTCGTCGAGCACGTCCTGGCCGGCGGCGTGCACGGCGTGCTGGCGCTGGGCTCGACGGGAGAGACCGCGTCGCTCGACGAGGCGTCGCGCCGAAAGCTGCTGACGTCGGTCGTGCGCGCGACCGACCGGCGCGTGCCGGTGCTGTGCGGCGTGGCCCAGAGCCAGCTGTCGGTGGCCCGTGCGGAAATCGCGGCCGCGGCCGGCCTGGGGGCCGACTGCGTCCTGGTCGCGCCGCCTTTCTACTACCCGACCGACCAGGCGGGCGTGCTGGCCTTCTACCGGCAGCTGGCGGAAGGCTCACGCCTGCCGATCTTCGTGTACAACATCCCGCAGTTCACCAAGGTGGTCGCGGACCCCGCGACCGTGGCGACTCTCGCGCGCGAAGGCACCATCGCCGGCATCAAGGACTCGAGCCGCGACTTCGAATACTTCGAGGGCGTGCGCCTCGCCACGCGCGACCTCCCGGCGTTTCGCGTCTTCACCGGCAGCGACACCATGCTCGTCGCCTCGCTCGCCGTGGGCGGCGCGGGCACGATCTGTGGCGCCGGAAACATCGCGCCGGCGCTGGTCGTGCGCATCTTCGACGAGTACCGCCGCGGCGACCTCGAAGCCGCGCGGCGCAGCCAGGACGAGCTTTACGAGCTCGTGCTCGCGGTGCGCGAAGGCGTCTTCCCGCTGGCGATCAAGGCGGCCCTGCACATGCTCGGCGTCTCCGAGCCGTGGTCGGCGCCTCCCGTGCGCCGCCTGGACGAGCACGCAGAGTCGCGCTTGCGAGAGCGCCTGTCGAGGCTCGACCTGCTGCGCGACTGAGGCACGAAAAAGGAGGAGCCATGCGCTCCCCCCAGAACGCATGGCTCACCCCACCGCAGCCTGCCGGAATGACCCGGATCCGGCAGACCGAATCATCCTCGCCACGACATCCCGACGCGAGCCCCAATTGCATGATTTCGCGGTACTCCAATTGCAGTACCGTCAGCCGTCGATGATCGTCTCGATCGGCGACCTGGTCCAGGACATCTCGATCGTCCTCGACGGGCCGCTCGAGCCCGACGACGACTCCCCGGCGGCGATCTCCATCGGCGGCGGCGGCCAGGCGGCGAACTTCTGCGCGTGGAGCGCCGCCGTGGGCGAGCCGGCGCGGCTGGTCACCCGGGTCGGCGACGACGACGCCGGCCGCCGGCTGGTCGCGGAGCTGGAAGGGCGCGGCGTCGAGGTGCGTGCCGTCTGGGCGGCGGCGGAGCCCACCGGTGCGATCGCCGTCCTCATCGCCGCCGACGGCCGCCGCACCATGGCCACGCAGAGGGGTGCGAGCGCCGGGCTGAGCCCGTCCGACCTCGAGGAGTCGTGGTTCGCCGACGCGCGATTGCTCCACGTGCCCGCCTACTCGTTGTTCGTCGAGCCCATCGCTTCGGCGGCCCGCGCCGCCATCCGTGCCGTCAGGGACGCCGGCGGCATGCTGGCGGTCGACCTTTCGTCAGCGGCCGGCCTGCGCGCGTACGGTCCCTCGCGGATGGCGTACGTGCTGGCGCGTCTTGCGCCGGAGCTGCTCTTCGCTACCCGCGCCGAGGCCGAAACGCTCGCCGTGCCGCTGGATGGCCTTGCCCAGGTGCCGGTGCTGAAGCTCGGATCCGAAGGCGTGAACGTTTTCGGCCACCACGTCGCCGCGCCGCGAGTCGCCGCCGTCGACCCTACGGGCGCGGGCGACGCGTTCGCCGCCGCGTTCTGCGCCGCTTGGCTGCACGGGGCGACGCCGCTCGAGGCGGCGGAAAGAGGCGTCCAGGCGGCCACCCAGTCGGTGCTGTTCGCGGGAGCCCGCCCGAGCTGAGCAATCTCCTCGAAGTCTCGCGCGAGGTCGCCGCCGCCCTCGAGGCGGGCAGACCCGTCGTCGCGCTCGAGACGTCCATCGTCGGCCAGGGCCTGCCCGCCCCCCACAACCTGCGTGCCGCGCGCGGCTGCGAGTCGGCGGTCCGGGACGAGGGCGGAGTTCCCGCCACCGTGGCGGTGCTCGACGGGCGGTTGAAGGTCGGCCTCGACGAGCGCGACCTCGAGCACGTCGCGGCGGACGCGGTCAAGGTGAGCGCACGCGACATCGGTCCCGCGGTCGCGCAGCGCCGGGTCGGTGCCGCGACGGTCGCGGCGAGCGTGCGTGCGGCGGCGCTCGCGGGCATCCGCTTCTTCGCCACCGGCGGCATCGGCGGCGTGCACCGCGGCCATCCTGAAGACGAGTCCGCCGACCTTTACGAGATCGCGCGCTCGCCGGTGGCCGTGTTCTGCGCCGGGGCGAAGATCATCCTCGACCTCCGCCTCACGCTCGAACGCCTGGAGACGCTTGGCGTCCCCGTGCTCGGCTTCGAGACCGACGAATTCCCGGCGTTTTATACGCGCCACAGCGGCTGCAAGGTGAGCGCGCGCGCCGGCGGCGCGGCCGACGCGGCGGAGGTTCTGCGCGCGACGTGGGAGACGGGCGGGCGAGGCGTGGTCGTGGCGGTCCCGCCGCCGTCAGACCTGGACGGCGCCGAGGAGATGGCCGCGCGCGCGGCTAGGGAGCTGCGCGGCGTGAGCGGCCGCGATGTCACTCCGCGCCTGCTCGCACGGATGGCCGAGCTGTCGGGAGGGCGCTCGCTCGACCTCAACGTCGAGCTCGTGATCAACAACGCGCGCGTCGCCGCGCAGGTGGCCCGCGCCTACTGCGCAGGAGGCTGAGAGTTGAACGATTCACCGGCAGTCGCGTTCGTCCGGTCGCACCTCGAAGCGTGGACCAACCACGACCTGGACACCGCGCGAGGCAATCTCGCCGCCGGCGTCGAATTCTTTAGCCCGGCGGCGCACCTCGTCGGCATAGACGAGTACATGGACGCGCCCCGCGGTCTCGCCCAGTTCGCCAGGCAGGTCGTCCCCGGCAGCCTGCGCGTGCTCGCGGCGATGGGCGATGAGCGAAACGCCCTGATCATGTACGTGGTCGACACCGGGGGCGGCCCGATCGGATCGAAGAGGTTCCCCTCGGCTCAGACCTGGGTGCTGGACGACGACGGCAAGATCAGAGTGGAGAGGATCATCTCTTACGTGACGCCGCGGTCTTAGGCGCAGACATCAGGTCGCACCACGCGACCACGATCTTCGCAAGCTCGGCTGCGCGCGCGTCCACCTCGTGCCTTCAGTCATGCGGCGGTCGGCGGGCAGGATGACCTCGCGCACGCGGCGTAAGGCCGGCTCCTTCTGCATCAAAAAGAGACCGGCGGGTCGAGCGCCGACCCGCCGGTGATTATGTTCAGCGGTTACTGGTCGGAGCTGAGCAGGCCGAACATCGCGCCCTGCGGGTCGGAGATGATGGAGAACCGCCCGCCGGGGAAGTCCATCGGCGGCACCATCTCCCTGCCTCCGAGCTCGACCGCCTTCTTGTGCTCCTTGTCGACGTCGCGGACGCCGAAGTACACCATCCAGTACGACGGCACCTCCTTGGGCACCATGGGACTCATCTCCATGCCGCCGGCGATGCTCTCGTCGCCGAGCTTGAACTCGGTGTAGTCGCCCTGGCCCTCACCCATCGGGCTCACCTTCTCGGCCCAGCCGAAGACCTTCCTGTAGAAGGGCTTGGCCTTCTCGATGCCGCGCGAGTTGAGCTCGGCCCATGAGTAGGCTCCCGCCCTGCGCTGCACGGCGAACCCGTTCATCGTCATCGGCTGCCACAGCGCGATGAACGCGCCGGTCGGGTCCTGGAACACCGCCATGCGGCCGACGTCCATGACGTCGAAAGGCGGCGCCACGATCGTGCCGCCCTCGGCCTGGATCTTCTTGGCCGTCGCGTCCGCGTCGCGCGTGCCGATGTACACCAT